>JADGQV010000197.1 GCA_017881465.1 Gemmatimonadaceae bacterium | reverse complement strand
CCGATCGCTTCCGATTGTCCGATCAGGCCCGTCGCCTCGGTGAGACGCTTGCGGTCGAGAACCCGCCGCACCGCCAGATACAATTCGTCCGCCGTCACGGGCTTCGTGTATACGTCGGTGAATCCGATGGTGCGGAGACGCTCCCGCAGCTGAGGATCCTCTACGTCGGCCAGGCCGATCACCGCGGTACCGTTCCACAGCTGGTCTCGTACGATCTGGATATTGCCGGGATCGCCGAGGTTGCCGGTGAGGACGATGAGATCGGGCTTGAAGCGCCTGATCTCGCCGCGCAGATCGTCGAGCGGGGAGACCACCGCCGTCTTGTGCCCCGCCGCCTCGATCACCGCGTTGAGCCTGACCGCCGGCTCGACGTCAGTGAGCGTGATCAAGACTTTCATCTTGCTCCCAGAGTGTGGCCGGTCACTTTGCCGCTCAGGACATCGCAGGCGTGCTGAATGATTGGATCGAGCGCATCCAGCCCATCGCCCACACCGCTCGGCGAGCCGGGCAGATTCACGATCAGCGATTTGCCCCGCACTCCGGCGACACCACGCCCTAGCGCCGCGCGCGGAAAGCTCGGTAGCGCCAGCATCCGCATCCGTTCCGCGATCCCCTGGGCCTCGCGCTCGATTACGGCCCGGGTCGCTTCGGGGGTGACGTCGCGCGGAGCGAGTCCGGTACCCCCGGTAGTGAGAACGAGATCGGCGCCGTCGGTGTCGCACGCACGAACCAGAGCGCGCACGATCTCCACGGTCTCATCGGCGCATTTCGCCGCGGAAACGAGCTCATATTTCTTTGCCTTCACCCAGCCGGCGATGACGGCGCCCGAGGTGTCCTGCCGCTCGCCGCGTACGACGGAATCGGAGACGGTGATCACCGCTACTCGCATTTGATTCCCCGCGCCGTCGTCGGTATCACGATCAGTTGTCGCATGTGCTGATGAAAAGGCAAGGAGTTCTCGCCGCTCAGAGTCTGCTGCCCTTCTTGTAGAACGGCATTTTCTGCACTGTCGCCGGGATGCGCTTCCCGCGAATCTCAATTTCCAGCGCTGCTCCTTCCGCCGCGGACCCGGGCGGCACGTAGGCGGTTCCGATCGGAATCCCCAGCGTCGGGCTCATCGTCCCGCTCCTCACCTCGCCGCTCGGCTTTCCAGCGGCGAACACCGGATATCCGTGGCGCGGAAAAGATCTCTCCGCGGTCGTGAATCCAACCAGCTTGCGCTCGAGTCCCCGCTCCTTCTGCTTCGCCAATGCGTCGCGTCCGACGAAATCGCCTTTTTTCATTTTCACCAGCCAGCCGAGTGATGCTTCGAGCGGCGTGGTGGTGTCGTCGAGGTCGTTGCCGTAGAGCGCCATTCCCATCTCGAGCCGCAACGAGTCGCGCGCGCCGAGTCCGGTGGGCGTGACTTCGCCCGAGGCGGTGAGCGCGTTCCAGATCTTCTTCGCGTGCTCGCCCGGGAAGTACAGCTCGAATCCATCCTCGCCGGTGTAGCCGGTGCGCGAGATGCAAACCTTATCCACTCCGGCAACCTTGCCGGGAGTGAACTCGTAGTACTTGATCCGCGAGAGATCAGTGTCCGTGTGCTTCTGCAGGATCCTCGCGGCGTCCGGTCCCTGGAGCGCGAGGAGTGCGATCTTGTCGCTGATGTCCTCGAGCGTCACGTTGAAATCGCCGACGAATCGCGAGATGTGCGCGAAGTCCTTGTCGATGTTCGATCCGTTCACGACCATCAGCACGCGATCTGCGGAGCGGTAGACCAGACAGTCGTCGACGATCGTCCCATCTTCGCGGAGAATCGTCGAGTACTGCGCCTGGCCCGGCGCGAGCGCGGCGACATCGTTGGTGGTCACGTGATTCACGAACTCCACCGCCTGCGGCCCGCGCACGACGAACTCGCCCATGTGGCTCACGTCGAACAGCCCCGCCTTCTCGCGCACCGCCTTGTGCTCGGCGGTGATGCCGGTCGGGTATTGCACCGGCATCTCGAACCCGGCGAAGGGGACGATCTTGGCGCCCAGTGCGACGTGTACGTCGTAGAGCGGCGTTCGCTTGAGCGGCGTTGCGTCAACCATGCTGGGGGGCCTTGGGTAGGGTCTCGTCCCCAATATGCGCGAAGCGCCCCCCGAATTCGAGGGGCGCCGTGACAATTTGGCAGAGTAGGCCGAAAAGCTCTGCCTAATCCATCATTTCGGCCCCGGTGATCTCCTTGATTTCGCCCAAGCGGGCCGCCGAGCCGGTCACCTTCGCCTTGAGCAGGTCGAACAGGATGATAGGCCGCGACTTGTTCACCTTCATATATGTAGCCATCTCGGCTTCGACCATGATGAGCGCAATACGCGGATCGTTGGGACCGCCATCCTTCTCTCCGCCCTCGTCGTCGAACCAGGCTTTCCAGCTTTCGTTGTAGAGTTGACGGACCCTGTTCCTGTTCTTAGACACGTGCGCGACGCCCGCGACCGAAACCCATTCGTGCGTCCTATTGTTGTAGTAGGAGCAGTTGACGTGGGGGTCGAGCGCCAGGTCGTCGAGCTTGTGGGTCTCGACGTTGGTCACGAACCAGAGGTCGGTGCCCTCGATGCGGTCCTGCGTTGCCATCGGGCGCGAGACGAGCTGGCCCGTGGGCCCGCGGGTTGTGAACATTGCCGTCTCGATGCCTTTGATCAGGTCGTAGAGCTCGTCGATTTTCTTGGAGGCTGTCATG
>JADGQV010000196.1 GCA_017881465.1 Gemmatimonadaceae bacterium | reverse complement strand
ACGCGCTGGTGCGCGGTGGATTCCTCGCGCTCGAGGTCGATACCGTCCGCGCGGGAACCGTGGCGGAGATGATTGCGGTTGATGGGCGGTACGCCGAGATCGAAGTTCAGCTCGACCTTACCGGCCGCGAGCGCTTCGTATTCGCGCGGCGCGTCTAGCCCGCTCCAGGCCAGAAAGGAGAAACGATGCTGGAAGAAAAAGGGAAGGAGCTGGGCCGGCTGATCGGCCAGAGTCCCGAATACCAGGCGCTCAAGCGGTCGAGCGAAGCGCTCAACGACGATCGTGACGCCGTCGTGCTCCTTCAGCAGATGGAAAAGCTGCGCGCCGAAGCGCAGCAGCTGATCCAGCGCGGTGAGAATCCCACGCCGGAGATGGAGCAGCAGCTCGACAGCATGCTCGAGAAGATCCAGGCGCAGGCGGCTTACCAGCGCGCCGTCTCGGCGCAGGAGAACTTCGACAAGCTGATGCTGCGCGTGAATCAGTGGATCATGGACGGAATGAAAAGGGGCGCGGCGAGCCCGATCATCACGCTCGGCTGAGTATGGCGCGCGGAAAGCTCATTGTCTTCGAAGGAGCCGAGGGCGCGGGGAAGAGCACGCAGATCCGTCTGCTGGCGGAGCGTCTGACGGCCGCGCGCATCTCCTGCATGTCGCTGCGCGAGCCGGGCGGCACTCCCGTCGGCGACGCCATCAGGGAGATCCTGCTCCATCGCGAGCACGAGATCACCGATGCCGCGGAGGCACTACTGTTCATGGCATCGCGCGCGGAGCTGATCGCGCGTGAGATCTTGCCGTCGCTGACAGCTGGAAAGGTGGTTCTGCTCGACCGATTTTTTCTGTCGACCTATGCGTATCAGATCTTCGGTCGCGGACTGCCCGAACCCGATATACGCGCCGCCAACCGCCTGGCGACAGCCGGCCTCGTTCCGGATCTCACCCTCCTCCTCGACGTGCCGGCCGCCGAAGGCCTCGGCCGCGCCGATGCGCGTGGCGCTCGCGACAGGATGGAGAGATCCGGCGACGATTTTCACCAGCGCGTCACGAGCGCCTTCCGCCAGTTCGCGGATAAGAAGTGGCAGGACTCCCATCCCGAGTGCGGACCAATCAAGTTGATAGATGGCACTGGTGACGAGATAACGGTGCAAAAGCGTATCATCTCGGCGCTCTCCGCCGCGTTCCAGCAACCTTTTGGCAGCATCAAGAGTTAGAGGACTGTATGAAACTCAAGCTCGATAGCTCCTCCGCCCGCGCGCGTACGGTGATCGTCGCGGGCACACTGCTCGGCTCGCTCGTAACCGGGGGGTGGCTGCTGCAGCGTGGCGCGCGCACGGGAACGTTTACCGCCTTCGAAGGGGCTAAGCTCTTCGAGAGCGTGTTCCAGCGCGTGCAGAACGACTACGTCGACGCAGTTGGCGACTCGGCGTTGTACCGCAAGTCGGTGGATGGAATGCTGTACGAGTTGAAGGATCCGTACTCCACATTCCTTCCACCCGACCGGTTTGCGCGGCTCAACGAGACCACGTCAGGGAACTACGCGGGGTTGGGGTTGGAGGTGGACCTGCGTGACGGCTGGCTGATTGTCGTAACTCCCACAGCGGGAGGACCAGCGGAGCGTGCGGGAATCCAGCCGGGAGATCGAATCATCGAGATCGCCGGAAAGCAAACGAAGGGCTGGACGAATGAGGAAGCGGCTAGGCTGCTGCGCGGGAATCCGGGCACTTTCGTCACGCTCAAACTCGAGCGTCCAGGGATCTCCACACCGATCGAGCTGAGGCTGCAACGCACGTCGATCCACCAGAGCGCTGTGCGCAGGACGTCGATGCTGAATGATGGCGTCGGCTACATCGATCTCAAGGCGTTCAGCGATTCCACCGCCAAGGAGCTGAACGGCGCGATAACGAGTCTCCTCGCGCGTGGAATGAAGACGCTCGTGCTCGACATGCGGACGAATCCGGGCGGATTGCTGACTCAGGGCGTGAAGGTGTCGGATCTCTTCCTCGATCCGGGACAGAAGATCGTGAGCATGCGTGGACGCGTCCCAGAAGCGAACGGCGAGTATGCGGACACCGCCCAACAGCGGTGGCCACAGCTTCCGCTTCTCGTGCTCGTCGATGGGCGGAGTGCGAGCGCGGCCGAGATCGTCGCCGGCGCGCTGCAGGACCACGATCGCGCGGTGATCATCGGGACCCCCACGTACGGCAAGGGAAGCGCTCAGAGCGTGATCTCGTTCGGACTCGAGGGCGGGCTCAAGATCACGACGGCGCGCTGGTTCACGCCCGTTGGCCGTTCCATCACGCGGCGTCTCCCCAATGACGACGAGTCGGACGATCAGCTCGCCGCCATCCGCGAGAAATTCCGCACCGACGGCGGCCGCACCGTCTACGGCGGCGGAGGGATTACGCCCGACGTCATCGCCGGCGATAGCACGCCCCCAGTTGCGGAAGGAATCTTCATTCGCGCACTCGGCGTAAACGCCGGTCATTTCAGGGATGCGGTCACGGACTACGCGCTGTTTCTGAAAGGCGCGCGCGGAATCACGACGCCCGATTTCGCCGTAACGGCTGCAATGCGCGAAGAGGTCTGGAAGAGGATGAAGGCCCGCGGTGTCGAAATACCTCGCAGCGTCTACGACGAGGCCGAGCCGCTCGTCTCGCGCATGATCGGTTTTGATATCGCTCGCTACGTGTTCGGGAGCGACGCCGAGTTCCGGCGCCGTGC
>JADGQV010000195.1 GCA_017881465.1 Gemmatimonadaceae bacterium | reverse complement strand
CAGCGTCTACGACGAGGCCGAGCCGCTCGTCTCGCGCATGATCGGTTTTGATATCGCTCGCTACGTGTTCGGGAGCGACGCCGAGTTCCGGCGCCGTGCTTCGATAGACAAGCCGCTTCAGAAGGCGCTGGAGCTCGCGCGTGGCGCCAAGTCCGAGCGCGATCTTCTCCGAAAGGCGACGGCAGAGGCTCCCGCCCCCGACAGCCTGGACGCAGCGGGAGGAGGACAGTGACCGAGCGGGTCTTCATCATCGGACCTGGCCACGTCGGGCGCGGACTTTTCCGCGCCTTTCGCGCATCGGGAGTGGACGTTGTGGGGATGCACGGCAAGCGGCCGTCGGGCGTGGCCACGTCGACCGGAAACATTCCGGCCGATGCGGCGCGCGCGAATGTCGTGATTGTGTGTGTGCGCGATCCGCAGCTCGACGAGACAATCGAGGAAGTCATTGTCGCGGCGAACGACGGGCGCATCGCGCGCGACAGCGTGATCCTGCACACTTCGGCGATCGCGGAGCCGGCCGGACTCAAGGCGCTGACGCAAGCCGGTTTTCCAGGCGGGACATTTCATCCGCTCGTTCCGTTCAGCGATCCGGAAGTCTCCGCCGAGCTGCTGCGAAAGGGATGGATCGGAATCGATGGTGAGAACGCCGCGAAGAACGTGTCACGCCGCCTGGCCGGTCATATTGGGGCGCGTGTGCTCGAGATTCCGCCCGGAAAGAAGCCCGCCTACCATGCGGCGGCGGTCATCTCCTCGAACTTTCCGGTGGTGCTCGCATCTGTAGCCGGGCACCTTCTCCACGATATCGGCATTCCGGACGCGAGCGCGTACCAGGCGGTGGAGAGCCTGATGATCGGAGCGCTCGCGAACATGAAGCAGGCGTTGCCCGACGATGCGCTGACGGGCCCGATCGTGCGCGGAGACGCCGACACGGTGGGGAAGCACCTGCGCGCGCTTCAGGGCCACGGGGCGGCGTCGGAGGTTTACCGGGCGCTCTCGGCTGCCGCTGTCGAGATCGCGCGGAGGCGAGGCGTGGACGCTAAAAAGCTCCTCGCGGTAAGCGGGCTTCTACGGTCGCGGAAGTAAGATTTGTGGATGCCTTCGCAGGCGCGCCTAAAATCCCATCCCAGTGGCCTGGTCGACGACCTTCGCGCCCTTGGGAATCGGAAACCTGAAGCTCGAGGTACTCAGCACCGGATTCGCCGTGAAGCTCGTGATGACAACGTGCCGCTGCAATCCGCTGGCGGTTTCGACGTCGAACTGCCTGATGCTCGAGTCTTTGTCGTCGATCCACACGTTGGCGCTCGTAAAATTCGCGTTAGCGCGCCTGGGGACGAGCGTGACGGAGTGCGTCGCTCTGCCTCCGACCGTGGCCGTGCCTGAGGATGTCACCGTAAATCGTGTGCGCGGCGAATTCAGAAACTGCTCGGCCGGATCAACCGAACTTGCGTTGCCGCCGGTGTAGGGCATCCGCACCACCTGGCCCGGGACGCTGCTCGGGAGGTAGACCCAGAGCGTGGAACCATCGGCCGCGACACGGTCGCCGCTGTCGAAGTTGATGCTGAGAAGATTCGGCTTCTTCCGAAGAATGACTCCGTTCGTGGTCTGCGTGCTGCCAGTGAGCGGGTTGGTGAGCGTCTGCCGGAACTCCGCGCGCATGCTGTTGAGGCGAGCGTAGGCCGCAACCGCGCGATCGATGACCGCGTCGGCGTTCTGCGCAGGTGCAGCAAGTGGAACCGCGGCGAACGCGATCGCCGCGAGGTACGTGAGCTTTCTCATGGTGAGAGGGTACCCGGCAGAGCTTATGCCGTTCCTGTTCTGGCGGGCGGAATGCTGCGGCCGATCGCGGCCGCGACCGCGCGCAGCTCTCGCACGAGCTGCGTGAACTGATCCGGATAAAGCGACTGCGCGCCATCCGACAACGCGCGGTCGGGCTCGGGGTGCACTTCGATCATCACACCGTCCGCTCCGGCGGCGACCGCGGCGCGCGCCATCGGAATCACCTTGTCGCGCAGCCCGGTGCCATGGCTCGGATCGGCGATGATCGGCAGGTGCGAGAGTCGGTGCACGATTGGAATCGCGGTCAGGTCGAGCATGTTGCGCGCGGCGGGATCGAAGCTCCGCACTCCCCGCTCGCACAGGATCACGTTCTCGTTCCCCTCGGCCAGGATGTACTCAGCGCTTAAAAGCAGATCGTTGATCGTCGCCGCCATCCCGCGCTTCAACAGCACGGGCTTTTTCATTTTCCCGACCGTCTTGAGCAGCGAATAGTTCTGCATGTTGCGGGCGCCGATCTGAATGCAGTCCGCGACTTCGGCCACGATGTGCGCGCCTTCGGGATCCATCGCCTCGGTGACGATCGGAAGTCCCGTCGCCTCGCGCGCGCGCGCCAGAAGCTCGAGACCTTTCTTGCCCAGCCCCTGGAACGAATACGGGGAGCTGCGCGGCTTGAACGCGCCGCCTCTAAGTGCCGTCCCACCGGCCGCCTTCACAATGCGCGCTGCCGCAAGGATCTGCTCCTCCGATTCGACGGAGCAGGGCCCCCCTATGACGACGACGCTGTCGCCGCCGACCATGACGCCAGGGGCGAGCTCGACGATGGTGTTCTCCGACCGCCACTCGCGCGAGACCTGCTTGTAAGGCTGCGTGACGTGGATGATTTGCGCGACGCCGGCCAGCGCCTCGATCCGGGACGCGTCGACGCGGCCATCATTTCCCACGAGGCCGAC
>JADGQV010000036.1 GCA_017881465.1 Gemmatimonadaceae bacterium | reverse complement strand
TCGGCGCCGAGCGGATGCTGGGCTACACCGCCGCCGAAGTGATGAACAAGATCACGCCGGCCGACATTTCCGATCCGCAGGAAGTGATCGCGCGCGCCAGAGCGCTGAGCGCGGAACTCGGCACTCCGATTACGCCAGGCTTTGAAGCCTTGGTGTTCAAGGCCTCGCGCGGGATCGAAGACATTTATGAGTTGACATACTTTCGCAAGGATGGCAGTCGGTTCCCGGCGGTGGTGTCCGTGACGGCGCTCCGCGACGCGCAGGACGCCATCATCGGCTATCTGCTGATCGGCACCGACAACACCGCGCGCAAGCAGGTCGAAGAAGAGCGGCAGAAGCTCGACCAGCGGTTGCGCGACCAGCACTTCTACACGCGCTCGCTCATCGAATCCAACATCGACGCGATGATGACAACCGATCCACGCGGCATCATCACCGACGTCAACAAGCAGACCGAGGCGCTGACCGGGTGCACACGTGACGAATTGATCGGCGCACCGTTCAAGAACTACTTCACCGATTCGAGCCGGGCCGAAGCGAGCATCAACCGCGTGTTGAGCGAAGGCAAGGTCACCAACTACGAGCTCACCGCGCGGGCCAGGGATGGTAAGCTCACCGTGGTGTCGTACAACGCGACCACCTTCCACGACCGCGACCGGCGGCTTCAGGGTGTGTTCGCCGCGGCGCGCGACATGACGGAGCTGAAACGCTTCGAGCAAACGCTGCAGCAGAAAAACGTCGAGTTAGAAGACGCGAGCCGCATGAAATCCGAATTCCTCGCCAACATGTCACACGAGCTGAGGACGCCGCTGAATGCCATCCTCGGCTTCTCCGAGTTGCTCAGGGACGGCATGCTCGGCGATATGACCGATCAACAGCGAGGGTTCATCGGCAACATCTTCAACAGCGGCGAGCATCTGCTCTCCCTGATCAACGACATCCTCGACCTGTCCAAGGTGGAAGCCGGCAAGATGTTGCTCGACCTGGAGCCGGTGCAGGTGTCTTCGTTGTTCGTGAACAGCCTGTCCATCATCAAGGGGAAAGCCGCGACCCGCGACATCCGCTTGGATATCGATGTCGCCGAGGATCTGGGTTCGATTCGGGCGGACGCGCGCAAGGTCAAGCAGATCGTGTACAACCTGCTATCCAATGCGGTCAAGTTCACCATCGATGGAGGCCAAGTGACCCTGCGCGCCGGCCGCGTCCCGCGCGCCGAAGCCGGCCAGCTGTCCGGCTCCTGGACCGGTCGAACCTTTCCGATGGCCGACAGCGAGTTTGCGGAGTTTCTCGAGATTAGCGTCACCGACAGTGGTATCGGCATCTCGCCGGAGGAGTTGGAGCAGCTGTTCAAACCGTTCAGTCAGATCGACAGCAGCTTGGCGCGAAAGTTCGAGGGCACGGGACTCGGTTTGGCCATGGTGAAACTCCTCGCCGAATTGCACGGTGGCACGGTGGCGGCGGAGAGTGCCGTGGGCGAGGGCTCATGCTTCACGGTCTGGCTGCCGCTCCGGGCGCCGGAGGAAGGGGCGCTCACGTCGGCCAAAGCGCCGGCCGCCCCCTCGTATCGAGGCGCTGGCGGGGGCGTGCACCGCGCTGGTGGTGGAAGACGACTACAAAGCCGCGGAAATGATCCGCGTGCAACTCGAAGCGGAGGGCTTCAAAGTTCTGCACGCCGCCTCCGTCTAGGCCGCGCTGGCTCTCGCGGTGCAGCAGCCGCTGTCGCTGATCACCTTGGACATCATGCTGCCCAACATGGACGCTGGGAATTCCTCAGTCGCCTCAAGCTGGTGCCGGCGCTCAAGCGCATCCCGATCGTGATCATTTCGATCGTCGCGGCTTTCACCAAGGGCTTCGCGCTCGGCGCCGCGGCGATCATGCAAAGGCCCATATTCCGGAAGGAGTTGCGTGAGTCGCTCGTTGAGCTTGGTCTGTTTCCGCTCTCGCAGGGCCAGACGCTCAAAGTCCTCGTGGTTGATGACGATCCCAAGGCGGTGGAGCTGATCGCCGTCCGCATCATGGGCTTGGCCAGTACCGTGCTGCGCGCGTACGGCGGCCGCGAGGCGATCGATATCGTGCGGCAGGAGCTGCCGGACTTGATCGTGCTCGATCTGATGATGCCGGAAGTGAACGGCTTCGACGTGGTGGAGGCGCTCAACGAACAGCCCAACACGGCTCGCATTCCGATCCTGGTGGTCACCGCCAAGCGGATCACCGCCGAGGATCGCGCCAAGCTGAGTGGCTATGTGACGACGATCATGGAAAAGGCCGAGTTCGACCGTGACCGCTTTACGGCCGAAGTCCGGCGGGCGATGTCGGGGCGCCAAGTGGTCGCCTGACATGGCAAAAGTCCTGATCGTCGAGGACAACCCCGCCAATATGAAGTTGGCGACATTCCTGCTGCAGTCGGCGGGCCATACCGTGTTCAGCGCTACGGATGCGGAGGCCGGGCTGACGATGGCGCGCGGCGAGCAACCCGACCTGATCCTGATGGATATCCAGCTTCCCGGCATGGACGGCCTCGAAGCCACTGCGCTGCTCAAGCGGGACGACGCCACGCGTGACATTCCGGTGATCGCCCTCACCGCCTTGGCGATGAAGGGCGACGAGGAGCGCATTCGAGCAGCAGGGTGTGATGGCTACATCGCCAAGCCGCTGGCATACCGGGACTTCTTGGCGATCATCTCGGCTCAACTGGTGGCCGCCCCGCCGCTGTGAGGCGAGCCAGAGGCCCGAGGGTTACTCGCGGACGTTAAGGGTTGGGCGACGGCGTGGGCATACGTAATCTGTCGTAGAGAGGAGCGGGTGAAGTTTCAGCGCAGCTGCATGAAAGTGGGTTCGAGCCCGAAAGTAGCCACCCGCCGCATCCCCTAACCCTCGCGAACAGCTTATCCCGCCTCTACTTAAGCCTCCTAGGGTCGGGTTTTTTTGGTCCAGCGGCCAGCTTGCCGGCGTCGAGAGCGTCTGACCGACGCGCCAATGAGGCAGACAGTGCGAAAAAAAGCGTGACGGCACTCGCCTGATTGCAGTCCTTTAAGCAATGGCCCAGATCCTCGATTCCGCAAAAAGAGCCCAGTGGATAAAGCATACGGCAAAGGTTGTCGCCGTTGCCGCATCTTCCGGGGCCGCACTCGTTTCGATCGTCACCGCGCTGGTCTCCTACGGCGTCATCGGTCAGGCCGAATCACATCAGTCGATCGGGAACATTGGCGCGGCGTGGGTCGGGCTTCGGCCGGCCATCGATACGGCTACCGCGTTCGACGACACGGTTCACTTCGCGGCGACCGTCACCGACCGGAATGGAAGCATTCTGGTGGGTGCGCGCCCCACCTGGACCACCGGTGACCCGAGTGTCGCGACCATTTTGCAGGATGGCTCGGTGATCGCGCGTGGGCCGGGCCGCACGATGGTGAGCGTGGTAGTCGGCAAGCTGGTAGCGCATTCCACCGTCGTGGTGCGCCAGCGTGTTGCGAACGTCGATGTTGGGCGAGCCTCCGGCGACAGCCTGATCGTTCTGGCTGAGGGCGCTGAGCTGCAGCTTCGCGCCCGCGCCATGGATGCGCGCGGTTATCCGATCGCTGGACTAGAACCGACCTGGCACATCGACGATAGCAGCGTTGCCGGTCTCGACAGCAGCGGTTTGCTGACCGCCCGCTCGGCCGGACGCACTATGATCGGTGCCAAAATCGAGGGCGTCGCGGATCGAACCAGCGTTTCCGTGGTCACTCCGGCGTCGGCGATAGCACTCGTCGCGGGGATCAATCAGCGAGCGCTCGCTGGGAAGACGCTTCCGCAGGCGTTGGTGGTTCGGGCAACGAATCGCCACAATGCACCCGCGGCGAGCAAGAGGGTCACCTTCCGTCTCGCTGAGGGGCAGGGGTCAGTAGCTCCGGCCAGTGCGGTCACCGACGCAGATGGACGTGCCCGCGCCACGTGGACGCTGGGCGCCGATCCGGGACGGCAGACGCTGTTCGCGACGGTCGAGAACGTGGATAGCGCCCTCGCCATTCTTGCCGAAGCCGATCCGGTCGCGAGCAACACCAGAGTGACGCGCCTGGTGGAGCGTTTGAGTGGCCAGGCTGGCGAGGAGCTTTCCGATTCGGTGGCGGTCCGCATTACAGACACCACGGGTCGAGCTCTTCCCGATGTACCCGTTCGCTGGACGCCGATCGACGGAGGATCAGTCGAAGTCGCTTCCGCCCGTACGGACTCGCTCGGGGTGGCGAGCGCGCGTTGGACGCTCGCCAGGAAGACGGGAACGCAGCGGCTCAGAGCCCAGGTGGGAGTGGGCCCGGGACTGGGGATTCCTCCGGTCATGCTCAATGCCATTGCGCTGGCTGGCGCCCCCGCCTCAATAGTGGCGTCGGCGGGCGACAACCAACGGGCCCCAGCCGGGGCAGAGCTTCGAAAAGGCCTCGTGTTTCGGGTGCTCGACGCAAATGGGAGCGGCGTGGCCGAGGCGGCTCTGACGCTGTCTCCGTCAGGCGGAATTCTGTCCGACACCGCCCTCACAACCGATTCACTGGGCGTCGCGAGAACGCGGTGGACCATGGGTCACTCAGCCGGGGACTATTCGCTGGCCGTGCACGTCGAGGGAGTGAAGCAGCTACTCAAGGTTGTAGCTCACGCCACACCCGCGACCGCGGCGAATCTGGCGTTTGACGACGTCCCGGGCGACAAGCGGTCGCGCGAGTCGGTCAAGGACAAGCGGCTCTATGCGCTGGTGACCGATGTCTACGGCAACCCGGTGCCTGACGCAAAGGTCAACTTCTCGGTCAAGTCTGGAACCGTCACCCCCGCCCGCGGCATCAGCGACGCCAAAGGCAGGGCGGCCCTCACTTGGAAGCTTGGCTCGAAGGCCGGCGAGCAGACTCTCAAAGGGGTTGTCAGGGGCACTGACGTGGCCGGAGAATACCTGACTCAGGTTGGTCCACGGGAGCCGCTTGCGAAGCCGGCCTCTCTCAGATCGGCGAGCAAGTAAGCATATGTTTCCCCAGGCTGGTTCGGGCGTTGGAGGGGGCTTCCGGAATCGTTCTCCTAGCTGCCGCCGATCGACGAGAAATTCATTTAAGTCCGGCAAGGTAATAGGCAACTACACATAGGCTTAGAGGGTCCGTTTAAAGTAACATCTAACCTTGCGTTTGTACCAATAGTTACACTTTCCCTGTCCAGATAGTCATTTTCTTGTTCGCGCCCAGCTCAGCATTAGGGCGCCTCCGATAACCGGCAAAACCGCCTAAAGGCGGCGACGCAAAGCCCCGAGACTAAAGCTACGCGCAAGCGGCGCCACGTCAGTCGAGCTACCGAAGAGGAGCCACTTGATGACCTGCAATCGCTTCAGATTCAGCCTGGCCGTAACGACCTTCGTCACACTCACGGCGATCATACCGCCGGCCCCCGCGCGCGCGCTGCAGCTCTACTCGCTTGGCGCTCGGACGGGCTCGAATGCTGTCGCGGATCACGTTGACTCGCTACCCACGGTCGCGTCCTCGGGCGGAGCCGCAGCCTCGGATAGCAGCGTCTCGACTCCAGCCACCAAACTCCTCTTTTCGCCATCGGGCGAGAAGGGCAGCGGCCTGAGCGGAAAGGTCTTCGCCCGCTTCGTCATGCCCGAGGACTGGATAGCGCTCGCGTCGCTTCCCGGCGCTTCGGTAGCCAGCGCGTCGGTCCAGTCGACCTCCGGCCCCAATGCGGAAACCGTCTTCACTATGCGGTCGTTCGGGCAAAAGGTCCGACAGTGGCTGAACGGCTACCGGCTCGGATACTGGCCAGAGGAGAAGGGCCGCGTCAGATCGGAAGCCTATAAGAATCCCGACGGCTTCATCGAAGTGACACCCGACAATGAAGACACGCGGGTGTCCGAGCATTTTCGCCTGAGGGACTTCGTCTCCCACGACCAGAAAGATATCTGGCCGAAGTATGTCGTTCTCCGCGAGCCGCTCCTCGACAAGCTCGAGCTGGTGATCGAGGATCTCAACGATCATGGCGTAAACGCCGAGGGTTTGCGGATTCGCTCGGGATTCCGGACGCCGGCCCACAACTTCTCCGTCCGCGGCGAGGGAAGCGCCCGCGATAGCCGGCACCAGTTCGGAGACGCCGCCGATGTCTACATCGACCAGGAAGGCAACGGCAAGATGTCGGACCTCAATGGCGACGGAAAGGTCAGCTTCGCCGACGTGAAAATGATCCTGGATGCGGTCGAGCGAGTCGAGGCACGCTATCCCGAGCTCGTCGGAGGAACCGGCCTCTACGCCTACTCGGGCCGCAGTGGTCCCTTCGCCCACATCGACGTGCGCGGCACCCGCGCCCGTTGGGTTCGCGGCGTGTACAAGGGCCGCTCGCGCCGGGTCGTGAGAAGCCACAAGACCACGACCAAGGTCTCGAAGGTGCTAGTAGCGGTCAGCAACACGCACTAGCGTCCGATCCAGCAGGTCCCCTTGATCTGGAAGATGTTCGTCGGCCTGTCCCGGAAGAGCGCGGACCGGTCGCGGCTGAAGCTGAAATCGCCGAACTGGTCGAAGCCCTCCGTTCCTGCGTCCAAACAAAATAGACCGTTGACCCCGGCCGGTATTCCCACCGGAGCACTCCACCCTTAGACCGCGCAACGGGGCAAAGGGTTGGAATCGGCATTCAGTCCGGGAGGCATAGAATCGCCGCGTAGCTATCTTCCCGCCCTACGGCACCGCACGTCCGGGTGACAGGTTTCGCAATTACTTGGAAGACGGAGGGAATTTGAGGTTTGGCATTATCTGTTTGGCGCTCATCGCGGGCTCGGGCTCGCTTTCGGCGCAAACCGCGTATGCGCCGGTCTTGGTCGCGCCGGAAGCTGGCGAGACCCATCTTCGCAACATTCGCCAGCTGACGAACGGCGGGGAGAACGCCGAAGCCTATTTCAGCCACGACGGCAAGCGGCTGATCTTTCAGAGCACGCGCGACGGAAGAACGTGCGATCAGCAATACGTGATGAACGCCGATGGCTCGCACGTCGTGCGGGCGTCTAATGGCGTGGGAAAGACGACCTGCGGCTACTTCATGAACGGCGACCGCCGCATCCTGTTCGCATCGAGCGCGGCACTCGAAAAGGATTGTCCGCCGCGGCCGGATCCATCCAAGGGCTACGTCTGGCGGCTCGATCCGTTCGATATCTACACGGCGCGGGCCGACGGCTCTCGCCTGCGCCGTCTGACCAGATTCGGCGTCTACACCGCTGAGGGAGTGCTCTCGCCCGACGGGAGAAAGCTGGTGTTCACATCACTACAAGGTGGCGACCTCGACATTTACGTGATGAACGTCGACGGATCCGGCCTCAAGCAGCTGACGCATCAACTGGGGTACGACGGAGGGCCGTGGTGGTCTCCGGATGGAAAGCGGATAGTGTATCGCGCCTATCATCCCCAGAGCGCCACCGAGATTGCGACCTACAAGGAACTCCTCGCGGAGCGGCTGGTCCGGCCGAACAAAATGGATATTTGGATCATGAACGCGGACGGGAGCGACCAGCGGCAGATTACCCACCTCGCTGCCGCGAGCTTCGGTCCGTCGTGGACCGCGGACGGGAGGAAGATCATCTTCTCGTCGAATCACCACACCGATCCGAAGCTCGGAAACTTCGATCTCTTTCTCATCAATCCGGACGGCTCCGAACTGGAGCAGGTGACCACCGCGCCGACCTTCGATGGGTTCCCGATGTTCAGCCCCGATGGCAGGAAGCTGGTCTGGGCATCGAATCGGCACGACGCCAATCCGCACGAGACCAACGTTTTCATCGCGGACTGGGTGAACTAGTCCAGTCCGATGCCGATCTAGGCGGGGTGGTGCTCGAGGTGCGCCACGGCTGTTGACTATCTCAAAAACAACCGTGGCGCGGGAATTGAATATTTCGCCCGCAGACCCTTCTGGCTATCGTGGGGTATCGTTCACGGCGCGTCACCCGAGCTTTATGGCTCACTTCAGATATTCACGATGAAACGCATCGCTCTTTTGCTGGTCCTGCTGATTGGACTCGCCGTGACTTCCGCGGAGCGCTCGCAGCAGCCGACGACGAAGGCACCGCCAGCCAGGTCGGCGACTCGTGCCATTGATTCGGTTTCGTTCAAGCCGTCGCCCGAGCTGCAGAAATCGCTCGATGAACTTGCCGCCGCGGTACAGGCTCTTGCGTTCAGGATCGCGTCCGACCCCCAGATCAAGGCGGCCGTCCTGCAGGTTGCTACCGGGGTCGTGACGACGGCACAGCAGGTGGTCGCGGAGCAATCGGTCGTCATCGAAGGCGCGCTCAAGACCGCGGCGGAGCGCATCTCGGCCTCCCAATCGATTCCGCGCCAGCCCTCGAAGAAGCAATAACTTAGCTCGCCACCTCGCGCAGTCGCGGCTCGCTGGTCGCCGCGGCTAAATTTGCGCGATGCAGGAAGCCAGCGAACCTAGAGCAATAGCGCTTCACGCCGTGGCCGGGGCCATTCTCGGCACCCTCTGCGCTGTGGCCGCGCACGTTCTCGGCGTCCAGCAGCTCCTTCGGCGGCCGGATCTCGTCCTCTACATTCCCGCGGCACTCATGGGAGCGATACTTGGCGTTACGCGCCTTCGCCCCCTGCTCTGGATAGCCGCCGGTATCATCGCGCTCGTCTGCATCGTGGTGGCCTACACTCCGCTTGTGTCGACGGCGGCCAGCCAGTTCATCAGACGCGACCCCATTCCCGCCCGCGTCGATGTGATCGCTGTCCTGTCCATGGGGATCACGCCCGACGGCATGATGCGCGGCGAGACCCTCGATCGGCTGCTGAGTGGACTCATGCTCGCGAGGCGGGGGCTCGCACCGGTGATGATGGTCTCGATGGAACGCGCATTCAATGGAGCCGTATCGGACTCGGCAGATCTCCAGAACGTGATTGCGCTCGTGGGTGCGGCGACGCCGGTGATTTTTGTTGATTCGGTTACTACGACACGCACCGAAGCGCTGAGGATGAGAGCAATCGCGCGCGGCAACGGCTGGAAAACGCTGGCGGTGGTCACGTCGCCGCTGCACACGCGAAGAGCCTGTGCTACCTTCGAGGCTGTCGGTTTCAAAGTCGTGTGTGTCCCGGCGGCTGTTCGCGGATCCGGTTTGTATTCCGGGAGCAACGCAGAGGACCGGCTACGCGCATTTCGATCGTGGCTCTATGAGACGTTCGCCACGGGCTCATATCGAAGACGTGGCTGGATACCGTGATCCATTTCAACGCGACAATGCCGAGGAATAATTCGCAATGACTTCCGTCGTGCCGAATTCCAGCGCGTCTTCCAGCGCGATTGCTCGTGCAGCCGGCGACGTTCGCGGAATCTGGAAGGTGATCGCTGCATCGTCCGTCGGCACGATGATCGAGTGGTACGACTTCTACATCTTCGGCAGCTGGTCGCGCTCGTCACCGTCGTCGTCGGCTCGCTCTTTCTCAGGGATCAGCACAACGAAAGCATCTGGGCCGAGGTACAACCGGCGGGGAATCCGACGGTGAGTGCGGCGATGGGCGTCTGATGGCGGTATCCTCGAGATGCTGACACTCGTGGCGGCAGGAATCATGGCGATTGCGCAGATTCGGGATTCTGTGCTCGAGCGGATTCAGGCGCGAATCGCCGAGGAGCCCGGCGCTCAGGTCGGGCTTGCCTACATTGACCTCGCGTCCGGAGACACGCTCTTCCTGAACGCGGACACGAGCTTTCACGCCGCCAGCACGATGAAAGTGCCGGTAATGATCGAGCTTTTTCGACGCGCGAACACGGGCTCGTTCAGAATGAATCAGGGATTGTTGCTGGTGAACCAGTTCGCTTCGATCGTGGACGGCTCTCTGTACGCGCTCGATTCCAGTTCAGACAGCGATACGACGCTTTATCACCGCGTCGGTGAGCGGGTACGCGTCGATACGCTGCTGCGATTGATGATTGCGCGGTCGAGCAACCTCGCGACGAACACGCTCATCACGCTCGTTGGCGCCGATGCGGTGACGAAAACAATGCGCTCCCTCGGAGCACAGCGCATTCAGGTGCTCCGTGGCGTCGAGGACGGAAAGGCGTTCGAGAAGGGTCTCAACAACACCACGACGGCGCGGGACTTGGGGCTCATTCTCCGGGCGATCGAGGAAGGCAAGGCCGCGTCTCCAGTTGCGACGCGCGAGATGCTCGGGATTCTCCTGGCGCAGGAGTTCAACGAGAAAATCCCGGCCGGATTGCCGCCTGGAACGCGGGTCGCGCACAAGACGGGCGAGATCACCGCCGTCTCTCACGACGCGGCGATCGTCTATCCGCCTGGAAGAAAACCGTACGTGCTGGTGGTGCTGACGCGCGGGATCGCGGATGGCGGCAAGTCGAGCAAATTGATCGCTGACATTTCCGCGATTGTGTACGCTCACAGCAGTGCAGCAGCCGGCGCTGCGTCTAAGAGAGTGGCCAACTGATGAAAGTTGCGTTTATAGGATTGGGCGACATCGGTGAGCCGATGGCATCGCATCTGGCGCGCGATCCATTCGACCTCGTCGTGTGGAACAGGACCGCCTCCAAGGCAGAGGAGTTCGCTCGCACGCACAGGGCTCGCGTGGCTGGAACGCCGGCAGAAGCGGTGCGCGACGCGGACGTCGTGATAACGTGTCTGCCCTCGTCGATCGAGGTGGAGGCCGTGCTCCACGGCGAGAACGGAATGCTCGATGCCCTGCGGAAAGGAGCCGTGCTTGTGGACTGCACGTCTGGTGATCCGCCTACCTCCCGGTCAATTGCGGCCGAGCTCGGCGGACGCGGCGTGGATTTCATCGATGCTCCGGTGAGCGGAGGAACAACGGCCGCGAAATCCGGGACCCTGACCGTCATGTGGGGCGGCGAGATCACTGTGTTCGAGCGCGTGCGGCCGGTAATTGAAGCTTTTGGAAAGAAGATCGTCCACGCGGGAGCGGTGGGAGCGGGCGACGCCATCAAGGCGGTGAACAACGCGCTACTCGCCGTTCACATTCTCTCCGCGGGCGAAGGTCTGGCCGTGCTCGTGAAAGCGGGCATCGATCCGAAGGTGGCGCTCGATGTGATCAACGCGTCGAGCGGGCGGTCAAACACCTCGGAGAACCTGATCCCGCAACGCGTGATCACCCGTGCGTTTCCCCGAACGTTCCGGCTCGCGTTGCTGGAAAAGGACATCGGCATTGCCGCCGTGATGGCAGACGATCTGAAGGTCCGGACTCCGCTGATTTCGCTCACGGCCGAGCGGTTTCACGAAGCGCGCGAAAAACTCGGCGAGGAGGCCGACCATGTCGAGGCGGTGAAGATGGTCGAGCGGGAGAACGGGGTGGAGATCAAGTAAGTCGTGCCACTAGGTCCGTTTGCCCAGCGCCGAGCGGTCGGCTTCGGCGATTCGCTCGGCAGCGAGACGAGGGTCGATCTCCGGGGCGACCTCTTCGTCCGACAGGTCGGAGGTCCACCGCGCTCGCTCAACGACCCGCTCCCCGCCGGGAACCAGCATTCCAAACTCGATCTCCGCACGTCGGCAGAAGCGCTCCTGCCTCGCGCGATCGTTCATTTCCAGTGGGAACCCGAGCGCGTGCAGGCGGGCATGCATCGCTTCGTGAAGGATCGTGGCGGCGACTTCAGCGTCAGAGAAGCCCGGATTTACAGTGAACGTCAACTCCGTCAGACACGCGCGCTGCGCGTGGAAGTATGCTCCCCGGCAAGCGAAGCGCTGCACCACGACATACGCGAAATCTCTCTTGAGATGCCGGAAGTGGTGCGGTACGTACCGCTCGATGAGGGACAGGCTGCGCTCGAGACGCGCGATCACGGCGTTGGTGTCAATGTCGGGCCGCGTGTTGTAGACGACCACGGGAATCCCGAGCACCTCGTGCGTGGTGGCGCTGGCCGGTTGGCGCTTTCCGGCGAACAGCCTGAGTAGCTCATCCAGCATCGGATAAAAATAGTGGCTCGCACTGAACTACGAGGGCAACTGAACGAGAGGTGTCCTTCAATTCGCGGGTACGGCAAGCCATATTGTGCACCAATGGCTACGAAAACCACGACGGTCCTCGACGCCCGGGCCGTCGAGCGCACCTTGAAGCGCATGTCCGTGGAGATCGTCGAGCTCAACTCCGGCACGGACGATCTCATCATCGTTGGAATACAGCGTCGCGGCGTTCAGCTCGCCGACCGGCTCGTCAAGATGATCGAGGGTGGGGAAGGCGTGACGGTGCCGCAGGGCTCGCTCGACATCACGCTCTACCGAGACGACCTCCAGACCGTCGGTCCGCGACCCGTCGTCGGCCCGACATACCTGCCCTGGGACCTCGAGGGCAAACACATCGTGATCGTCGACGACGTGTTGTACACGGGGCGCACGGTGCGCGCGGCGCTCGACGAGCTCGCTGACTTCGGAAGGCCGGCTTCCATCTCGCTTGCGGTCCTGATCGATCGCGGTGGACGCGAGCTTCCGATTCATGCCGACGTCGTCGGCAAGAAGGTAGAAGTTGGTCTCGATGAAAGAGTCGACGTTATGGTTGCCGAGCTCGACGCGCGCACCGAGGTCGTCATTGTGCCCAAGTCGGCGGCGTGACGGGGACGCTCGGCAAGGATCTTCTCGGCCTCGAGTCGCTGACGGGCGACCAGATTCGACTCATTCTCGATACCGCCGAGCCCTTCAAGGAGATCAGCGAGCGCGCGATCAAGAAGGTACCCGCCCTCCGTGGATCGACGATAGTCAATCTCTTCTTCGAGAACTCGACGCGAACGCGGATCTCGTTCGAGTTCGCGGAGAAGAGACTCTCGGCCGACACCGTAAACGTTTCGGCGGCGGGATCGAGCGTGTCCAAAGGGGAGACGCTGGTAGATACCGCGCGTAATCTCGAGGCGATGCGCATCGACATGGTCGTGATCCGGCACTCGGCCTCGGGCGCGGCGCAGTTTCTGGCGGAACGGATTCAATCCAACGTCATCAACGCCGGCGACGGCATGCACGAGCATCCTACGCAGGGGCTGCTCGACATTCTCACGTTGCGAGACCGGTTGGGCGATCTGAAGGGACGGCGAATCTGCATCTGCGGCGACATTCTGCACTCGCGCGTGGCGAGGTCGAACATCTGGGGCTTGAACAAGCTCGGCGCGGAAGTGGCGGTTTGCGGACCACGCTCGCTGCTCCCGAACGCGATCAATGAGTTCGGAGTCCGGATCTTCGATCGGGTCGAGGAGGCCATCGAATGGGCGGAGGCGCTAAACGTCCTGCGTCTCCAGTTCGAGAGGATGACGGCCGGATACATACCGTCGGCGCGCGAATACAACCGTGTGTTCGGCATTACGCGCGAGCGGCTCGATCGTGCGCCGCGTGACATTCTGATCCTTCACCCCGGTCCGATGAATCGCGGCGTCGAAATCGATTCCGATGTGGCCGACGGACCGCACAGCGTGATTCTCGACCAGGTGACGAACGGCGTAGCGGTTCGCATGGCGGTGCTCTACCTGCTCGCCGGCGGGAAGCCGGAGCTGGCCGAAGCGGCCAAGGGTGGCAGCGGCCGGGGCCGCGAGGACAGGGAATGAAGTCGGTCCTCCTCAAGGGCGGAACTCTTGTCGATCCATCGCAGCGTCTCAACGAGGTCGGTGACGTTCTCATAGTTGACGGTGCGATTGCCGGCGTGGGACGCTCGATAGAGGGCCCGAAAGAAGCCGATGTAATCGACTGTGCCGGACTCATCGTCTCGCCGGGCTTCATCGATGTTCACTGTCATTTGCGGGAGCCGGGGCGCGAAGATGTCGAGACGATCGCGTCCGGAGCGCGGGCCGCCGCGGCCGGAGGATTCACCGCGGTTTGCGCGATGCCGAACACCGATCCGGTCACCGACAACCAGGCGGCGGTGGGCTTCATCGTCCGCCAGGCGCAGCGAGCCGAGTCGGCGCGCGTATATCCGATCGGCGCGATCTCTGTCGGTCAGGAAGGGAAGGCGCTGGCCGAATTCGGGGAGATGGTGGGCGCCGGCGCGGTCGCGGTCAGCGATGACGGCAAGCCGGTCGCGAGCGCGCAACTGATGCGAACGGCGCTCGAGTACGCGCGCACTTTCAAGATTCCCGTGATCGACCATTGCGAGGAGCCCACGCTCTCGGCGGGCGGATCGATGAACGAAGGGATCGTCAGCGCGCAGCTCGGCCTCAAGGGGATTCCGGCGGAAGCGGAGGAGATCATGGTCATCCGCGACATCCTCCTCGCACGGTTGACGGGCGGGCACGTTCACCTCGCGCACATGAGCACGAAGGGATCCGTCGAGCTGATTCGCTGGGGGAAGGAGCGCGGGATAAGAGTCACTGCGGAAGTCTGCCCCCACCATCTCTCGCTGACGGAGGAGAGCGTTCGGGGGTACTACACGAACGCGAAGATGAATCCACCGCTTCGCACCGCGAAGGATGTCGAAGCGCTGCGCGATGGCGTGAAGGACGGAACGATCGATCTCATCGCTACGGATCACGCGCCCCACCATTACGACGAAAAGGAGAGAGAGTTCGCCGACGCGCCGAATGGAATCATCGGCCTGGAAACCGCGCTTGCGGTGATAGTGACAAATCTCGTAGAGACGGGCCATCTCACTTTCTCCGATCTCGTCGATCGGATGGCGTGTGCGCCCGCCCGCATCTTCGGCCTCCCCGGCGGATCGCTCAAGCGCGGAGCAGCGGCCGACGTCACCGTGTTCGATCCCAAGGCGCGCTGGAAGGTTGACCCTTCACGATTTGTCTCCAAGGGCCGGAACAGTCCATACGAGGGAATGACCTTGGTGGGGCGCGCCGCTTGTACTATTGTGGCGGGGTCGGTCGTCTATCGCTCGGGGATTCCCGTCCGCGGTCGGGAGAAGATGAATCGAACAAGGGGATGAAGTACGATGGCTGAGAAGGAGCCTGTCTCGCTGGACGCGCTCAATGGGCTCCTGAAGGAGCGCCAGAGATACGAGGAGTGGCTTGCCGCGCTGGAAGCGAAGCGCGCAAACACTTCCGCATCCGTGTATCAGCGCGTTCAGGCGGACTACCAGACGCGCCTGCGTGAAGTCTCGAGCAAGCTGGCGGAACGTGCCGGCGAGCTGCGCGAGAACATCGACGCGTTGACGCTGAGGCTCGAAGACGTCTCCCGCCAGGAATCGCAGCAGCGCGATGCCCGGCAGGAAGCCGAGCTGCGCGCCGCGGTCGGAGAGTACACCGACAAGCAGTGGAAGGAGATCGGCGGCGCGTGGGATAAGGAGCTGGCGCGTCTGGTGAAGGAGAAGGCCGCCCTCGACGCGCAGCTGAACGAGCTGAATCGGATATTCGCCCTGAGCGTGAAGGAAAAGCAGGCGGAAGCGATCGCAGCCGGCAGAGGAGCGTCCACGGACGGCTCGCGCCCGCCCATATCTCCTGTCGTGTCGCGCCCGGCGATTCCCGAGCCGCCGACGCTGAATGCGCCGGCTCGCTCCGAGCAGCCCGTTGCGGCACGCGTGCAGCAGCCGCCTCAACACACTCAGAGCGGCCGTTCGCCGTTCGACGCATTTCCGGTCCTTCGGCCGGGAGGCGGATCCGGCGCACCACCGTCAACGGCGGTCGCGACTCCGCCTTCGGTTCCAAAGACCGGCGGCACACAGGACCCGAGATCCGAGCAGCACAAGACGCTCAAGTGTCCCGAGTGCGGGGCCGCGAACTATCCGACCGAGTGGTACTGCGAGCGGTGCGGCGGCGAGCTGGCCACCATGTAAGAGCTGGCCACCACGCAAATAAAAAAAGGGCGCCTCGAGGCGCCCTTTTGATTTTCGTGCGGTTTTACTTTCCGGCCTTCGCCAGCCTGCTCTTGTGGCGAGCCGCCGCATTCCGGTGGATCAGCCCTTTCCGTGAAGCGCGGTCGAGCAGCTTTACGGCGGCCAATTTCTCCTCAGCGGTTCCGACGGACGCCCGCTTGAGGGCGGTGCGGAGCGCGGATTTCTGGGCGCGGTTGCGGACGGCAGCGGCGCGTGACTTCCGCATGTTCTTTTTCGCTGAAGCAAGATTTGGCACTAACTGATCTCCGGTGACTTTTAGGGCTGTGGTGTAGCCGTGAAACTTGTCTCGCACAGGCGCTTACGTCAAGCCGCGGAGACGCGAAATGTGGTTCCCGCGCGCGCGAAATAAGTCACTCCCGGCATTGTACGGACGGCCAACGCCATCGGCGTTTTTCTTTTGAGCGCTGGTGCCAAGCGATGGAGAGAAATGGTAACTTCTACGCGCCGCCCAAACGACAACTCCGACACCTTGGATCAATTTCAGTATTTCATCCTCCTTGCGCCTATACTCCTGTTCTCGATGGTGGCGCACGAGTATGCACATGGGTACGCGGCGTACAAACAGGGAGACTCAACCGCCTACGCGCTAGGCAGACTTACCTGGAATCCGTTGCCGCACATCGATCCGTTTATGACTATCGTCCTGCCGCTATTGACGTTTGTCGGCAGTCACGGAACGATGGCGTTCGGAGGTGCCAAGCCAGTTCCAGTCATCCCGCGGAATTATCATAACTACAAGCGCGGCGACATCATCGTGTCCCTGGCGGGAGTTGCGACCAACCTTCTGATTGCGCTCGCCTGCCTGCCACTGATCATCGTTGTGGGGATAATCGGGAGTGCAGTCCCCGCCTTGGCACCCACGGGCGCGATCATTCAAACGATGCTACGCTTTGGCATCGTGATCAATCTCTCTCTGATGGCTTTCAATCTCATGCCCATACCGCCGCTAGATGGGTCTCACGTTTTCAAATACCTTCTTCCTCCTGCGTGGGCTCTGAATTATCAGCGCATCGGCAGACAAGGATTGCTGATACTCATCGTGCTCCTCACTTTTGGCCGACCGCTCCTCAACCTTTGGTTCGCCCCGGTGTTCTTCCTGGATACTGTGGCAACTCGAGCAGTATTTCCCTACATCATTCCCAGTCCGTGGACGATGTGACCACGATGCTGCCGGGTTCCCTCGCGGTCGTTGAGTCGGCGGCGTCCGAGGTCTTCGTCGTCGAGCTGGCGGAATATTCGGGACCGCTCGATCTCCTGCTCACGCTCATTCGCGATGAGCAGATCGACATCTACGACATCCCCATCGCGCGGATCGCCGAGCAGTTCCTGGCGCGGATTTCGTCGCTCAAGCTGGACGAGGCCGCCGACTATCTCGAGATGGCGGCCCGACTCGTCCGCATCAAGGCGCAGACGCTGCTGCCTCGCCGCGAGGGAGAAGATGTGTGGGACGATCCGCGCGCGGAGCTGGTGCGCCGGCTCCTCGAGTACCAGCAGGTGCGCGAAGTCGTTGACGTTCTCGAGCGACGAAGCGAGGATCGCCGCGGGCGGTTCGCGCGGGCGTACACTCAGCAAGCAGTGCAGATCCCAATGGCGGGCAAGCTGTCGCTCTCACTCCCCGAGCTTCTCTCGGCGGTCGACCGCGTTCTGCGGCTCGCCAGGAAGCCCCACATCCACGATGTCGTTCCGCGTGCGCTCGATGTAGATGGGGCGATAGGAATCGTGCGCGCGCTGCTCGCCATCCGTGCCCGCGCGCAGTGGAAAGACATTCTTCCGAAAAAGGCGGAGCCATGGGAAGTCCTCTCGCTGCTGCTGGCGCTTCTCGAGCTGGCGAAGCGTGGAGAGCTCCGACTGCTGCAGCCACACGCGTTCGCCGCGTTCGAGATAACACGTGACTCCTCTAGCGAAGCTGCTTGAAGCGGCGCTCTTCGCGAGCGCCACACCGGTCCCCGAGGCTGCGCTCCGCGCGATGGCGGCCCACGCCGACGATGCGGAGACGACGCTGGAATCCGCGCTCGACGAGCTGCGCGTCCACTATGACACCGATGGTCACGGGGTCGAGCTGATCGCAGTCGCTGGAGGATGGCAGATCCTGACCCGCCCGGAGTACACGGAAGCGATCGAGCGCGCCCAGCTCGCGGCGCGGCCGCAGCGGTTATCAACGGCGGCGCTCGAGACGCTCGCGATCATTGCCTACCGCCAGCCGATCGGACGCTCGGAGATCGAAGAGATCAGGGGTGTCGGCGCGGGAGCGATTCTCAAGTCGCTACACGAGCGCGGACTGATCGACGTCGTCGGGCGCGGTGAAGGCCTGGGGCGTCCGCTCCTCTACGGCACGACGCCATCGTTCCTCGAGCAGTTCGCGTTGAGGCACCTGGAAGAACTTCCACGCGCCGACGAGCTGGCGATTGCGTTGCGAGCCCCGCGGCAGGCGACGCCGCCGGGGGGAGTGCCCGCGCCCGCTACCAAGGACAACGGCGAGGCGCCCCGGCGGGCAGACTGATGCCCGGATCAATGCGAATTCAGCGCGCCCTGGCACGCGCGGGAATCGCTTCTCGTCGCCGGGCCGAAGAGCTGGTTGCCGCGGGACGCGTGCGCATCAATGGAGCCGTCGCGCAAACCGGGCAGAGCGTCGACCCCGAGCAGGACAAGATCACCGTCGATGGCAAGGCCGTTGCTTTACCAGCCGCACCGGCCTGGATCGTTCTCAACAAGCCGACCGGGGTGTTGACGACACGCTCCGATCCGGGGGGACGCCCGACGGTTTTCGATCTGGTGGACGACGTCCCCGGACTGACCTACGTCGGACGACTCGATTACATGACCGAAGGGGTGCTACTGCTCACCACTGATGGCGACGCGGCGCACAAATTGACACACCCGAGCGGCGAGATCGAGCGAACCTATGTCGCCACCGTGCGCGGCGACGGCGCGGATGCGGCACGAGCCGCGATGAAAGGTGTAGAGCTGGAGGACGGACTGGTGATGCCGACGGCGGTGTCGGCGCGGCGGATCGGTCGCGGAACGTGGGACGTGGAGCTCACGATCGCGGAAGGGAAGACGAGGGAAGTACGACGGTTGTGCGAAGCGCTGAACCTCGAGGTCGAACGGCTGGTGCGGACGAAGTTCGGTCCGGTGAAACTTGGCACGCTGGAATCGGGCAGGACGCGCCCGCTGACGGCGCGCGAGACGGAGATCATTGCCGCGCTCACCAAGCGCGGCGTCAAGAGCAAGGACACTACGGGAGGAGCAAGACGTGAACGGAACCACCGCAATAGCCGCTGAAGCATCGATGGTCCAGGAGGTCGTGCGTCAGGTAGGCCGCCGCATCGTCGGCCAGGATTACATGGTCGAGCGTCTCATGATAAGCCTTCTCACCGGTGGACACGTGTTGCTCGAAGGCGTCCCGGGACTCGCGAAGACCCTGACCGTCCGAACTCTGGCGGAGACGATCAACACTTCGTTCAGCCGGATCCAGTTCACCCCCGACCTGCTGCCAGCGGACGTCGTCGGCACGCAGATCTACGATCAGTCGAACGGGAAGTTTTCGGTCAAGAAGGGGCCGATCTTCGCCAACATTATTCTGGCGGACGAGATCAATCGCGCGCCGGCGAAGGTTCAGGCGGCGCTGCTCGAGGCGATGCAGGAGAAGCAGGTGACGATCGGCGGGACGACGCATGTACTCGAGGAGCCGTTCCTCGTGCTGGCGACGCAGAACCCGATCGAGCAGGAAGGCACCTATCCGCTGCCCGAAGCGCAGGTCGACCGCTTCATGTTGAAGCTGCACGTCGGCTATCCAACGCGCGATGAGGAGAAGGAAGTGCTGCGAAGGATGGCGAGTGGGGAGCCGATCGCCGTCGATCGCGTCGCCACGCCGAAACAGATCCTCGACACCCGCCGGCACATTGCGGAGCTGTACATCGATGAGCGGGTGGTCGACTACATCGTCGAGATCGTCCACGCCACCCGCAATCCCGATCAGGCCGGACTCGCCGAGCTGAAGCCGCTGATCGAATACGGCGCGAGCCCGCGCGCTACGCTGGCGCTGGCTCAGGGCTCCCGCGCCCACGCCTTTCTTCGCGGGCGGGCGTTCGTGACGCCCGACGACGTGAAGGCTATCGCGCCCGACGTTCTGCGCCACCGCGTGCTCCGCACCTACGAAGCCGAAGCAGAAGAGGTCACGAGCGACGAGATCGTCGCGCGCATCCTTGAAGCGATACCCGTTCCGTGATCGGCATTTTCCGCTCTCGTTGGCGGCGCCAAGAGGCGCCCAAGCGAACTCCCGAGAAGCCCATGGGAGTGCCGCCCGAGATTCTGCGGCAGGTAAAACTGATCGAGCTGCGGACGCGCGGGCTGGTCAACTCCGTTTTCACCGGTGAGTACCGGTCGGTGTTCAAGGGCCAGGGGATGGAGTTTTCGGAAGTGCGCGAGTATCAGCCCGGCGACGAGGTCCGCTCGATCGACTGGAACGTTACCGCGCGAATGCGCCGCCCCTTCGTCAAGCGATACATCGAAGAGCGGGAGCTCACCGTGATGCTTGTCGTCGATCTCTCGGGTTCGGAGCGATTCGGGACAGTGAAGAGATTCAAGAGCGAGCTGGCGAGTGAGCTGGCGGCGGTGCTGGCGATGTCCGCGATTCGAAACAACGACCGCGTTGGCGTACTTCTTTTTACCGACCGCATCGAGCACGTCATTCCGCCGCGGAAAGGGAGACGTCACGTGCTGCGCATCATTCGCGATCTCCTCGCATTCGAGCCGGTCGGACGCGGAACCGACATGGTGACGGCAATCGACTACGTCGCGAAAATGCTGAATGAGCACGCGATCGTGTTCATCGTCTCGGATTTTCTCGGGGGCGACATCTCCCACCCGCTGAAGATCCTGGCACAGCGGCACGACGTGGTGGCCGTTACCGTCGAGGACCCGAGCGAGCGCGACCTGCCGGATATCGGCATCGCGCGACTGATGGATCCGGAGACTGGTGATACCGTCGAGGTCGACACCAGCAGCACGAGTGTCCGCGAGGCGTATTCGGAGCGCGTCGCGGCAGAGCGGGAAGAGCGGAAGCATCTGCTGCGGAGGCTCGCGATCGACGAGGTTGCAGTGCGAACGGAAGGCGGAGTCGTCGAGCCGCTGCTGCGCTTCTTCCGCGCCAGAGAGACACGGGCGCGCCGGCGGTGAGCTTCGTCAGCCTCGCGCTATTGCTGTGGCAGGCGATAGCTCCGCAAACAGCGCAGAATCCGCGGGCCGAGCTGCCGGTGCAGATGGGCTATCGGGTGAATCCGGACACCGTGCTCGTCGGCCAACCGTTCAACCTGTTCATCAAGGTGCTCGCGCCCAAGGGAGTGCGGTTCGAGTTCCCGCTGGGGCC
>JADGQV010000035.1 GCA_017881465.1 Gemmatimonadaceae bacterium | reverse complement strand
CGGGGATCTGTCGAGTAGAGGTCGAGCTGCTGTGCCAGCACGCGATGATCTCGCCGCTTCGCCTCCTCGAGACGATGCAGGTGCTCCTCGAGATCTTCCTTCTTCCAGAATGCCGTGGCGTAGATGCGCTGGAGCATCTGCCGGTGCTCGTCGCCCCGCCAGTACGCGCCGGCGGTGTGCAGCAGCTTGAAGTTCTTGAGATACGACGTGTCGGGGAGGTGCGGCCCCCTGCACAGGTCTATGAACGGACCGTCGGTGTAGGTCGAGATGATCTCGTCGTCGGAGAATTCGCCGAGCCGCTCGAGCTTTAGCGGGTCATCGGAGAAGCGTTTCCGCGCCTCCGGCTGAGACACCTCCTCGCGGACGAACGGATACTTCTCCGCGATCACCTTCTTCATCTCGGACTCGAATTTCTCGAGGTCTTCCGGGGTGAACGGCTGCGCGACCTCAAAATCGTAGTAGAATCCGTCCTCGATGGCGGGGCCGAAGCCGATTTTGGCGTCCGGCCGGAGCCGGCGAACGGCTGTGGCCAGGATGTGAGCGCCCGAATGCCGGAGCACAGCGAGAGATTCGGGGTCCTTCTCGGTAAGAACCCGGAACTCGCCGCCCTTTCGGAGCGGGGTGTTGAGATCGAGGATTTCGCCGTCTACCTGTACCGCGACGGCGTCCCGGAGCAGCCGGGGCCCAATGGATGCGACGATGTCGCGCGCCAGGGCGCCTTCGGGAGCTTCACGGGTGGCGCCGTCGGGGAGCCTCAGCGTCAACATTTTTTGGTATGATTTCGAGTACTGCGGATGGCCTTTATTTTGCTCCCCGTTAAGCTATCGTTTGCAGATACCCTTCGCCACAGGCCATCACGCTATGTCGCCTTTCCACTTTCATAACGAGCCGCCGTACATCTACGAGGAAGAAGAGGAAGAGTCTTCTTCACGCACTGCGATCTTCATCGCTATCGGAGCCGCGGCCGGCTTTGCGGCGGGCGTACTCATGGCGGAGCGATTCGGAGGATTCAAGGGATTGACTGACAGAATCAAGGACACATTCGGAGGGGGCACCGAGGGAGCAGGAGAAGAGGAGTTGGACTACGAGGGACTCGACGAAGATGAGTTCGATCCCGACTTCGAGGACGACCTCGACACGCCCAAGGCATCGCTCAACGGAGCCGAAGCGCTGGAGGAGAGAGTGCTCGAGGCTTTCAAGAACGATCCGACGCTGAGCGAGCGCGCGATCGACATCGGCGCCGTCGAAGACGGCATCATCGAGCTCACCGGCTCGGTAAACTCGGAGGAGGAGGCGCACCAGGCGGTCGTTGTGGCCAGGGGAGTTCCCGGCGTCTCCACGGTCGTGAACCGGCTCACCATCCGCACCGACGAAGATCTCTTCGACGACGCGGCACATCACTATGAAGATGGCGATCCGCGGTTCACGGAACGCCACTGGGAAGGGCAGCAGGTCGGCACGGGCCGCCGCCGGCAGGGCAATTCCGAGGAGATCGACCGGCACGCCGATCCGCGCACCGAGCTCGAAGACCGGTCACTCCTGGAAGACAAAGCCTTCTTGGCCGCCGCTGACGAGATCCCCGAGGCAGCTGCGCGCCGGAAATCGACCAAGAAGGCGCGCGGCGGTCGCACCGACGGCTCCCCGGTGGCGCCGAGCGGAGTTCCAAAAGCCGATCACGTCGCTGACCCCGAGCACGCCCCCAGCAACAGCACGCGCCCCAGAACCGGCGCGTAGCGGCACCAGGCAAGCTTTTCGCGGGTAAGACGCGCGGTCTTACCCGCGAAAATGGCGCCCGTTAACTTGCGCCGGAGATGAGCACAACACAGGAGCTTCACGACCTGCCGGCGCAGTACGACCCCGGCCAGACCGAGCGCGCCATCTACGAGCGCTGGATCGAGGCCGGAATCTTTTCGGCCGAAGAGAAGCGCAGCCGCCGCAACGGTGGCGACCGCGACCCGTTCGTGATCGTGATGCCCCCACCCAATGTCACAGCCGTGCTGCACATGGGGCACGGACTCAACATCACCGTCCAGGATGTGCTCATCCGCTGGCGCCGCATGGTCGGGGACGAGGCGCTCTGGGTTCCGGGCACCGACCACGCCGGCATTGCCACCCAGAACATCATGGAGAAGCAGCTCGCCGCCGACGGCAAGACCAAGTTCGATCTCGGACGCGCGGCTTTCGTTGAGCGCACGATCGCATTCGTCGAGGAGACCGGGGGCGAGATTCTGCGGCAGCTGCGCGCGATCGGCGCTTCGGCGGACTGGAACCGCACTGCGTACACGCTCTCGCCGGAGCTGTCGCGCGCGGTGCGGGAAGCGTTCGTCCAGCTCTACGAGCGGGGGCTCATCTACCGCGGCCACCGGGTCATCCACTGGTGCCCGCGCTGCCTTACGTCGTTGAGCGACGAAGAAGCTCAGCACGGCGAGGAGATGGGCACGCTGTACCACATCGCCTATCCCATCGTCGGCGCGAAGGACAACGCGCGTCTTGCCGTCGCGACCACTCGTCCCGAAACGATGCTCGGCGATGTCGCCGTCGCCGTTCACCCGGATGACGAGCGCTACACCAAGCTGATCGGCAAGTCCGTCCTGCTGCCCATCGCCAACGTCGAGATTCCGATCATCGCCGACGAATACGTCGATCCCGCATTTGGAACGGGCGTCGTCAAGATCACGCCGGCGCACGATCCCAACGATTTCGAGGTCGGCGTGAGGCACAAGCTGCCGATGCCCGTGATCATGGCGCCCGATGGCACGATGGCGAATGGCACCGACGCCGATTCGCGCGTGCCGCCGGAGCTCCTTGGCGTCGACAGGTTCGAGGCGCGCGAGCGGATCGTCAAGTCACTCCAGAAATCTCGCCAGCTCATCGAGGTCGAGCCGCATCAACACGCCGTTCGCCACTGCTACCGCTGCGACACGGTTGTCGAGCCGCGTCTGTCCGACCAGTGGTTCGTGAAGATGCAACCGCTCGCGAAGCCGGCACTCGAAGCGGTGCGCGACGGGACGATCCGCATTCTGCCGGAGAGGTGGGAAGCCGTTTACATCAACTGGCTCGAGAACATTCGCGACTGGAACATCTCGCGCCAGCTCTGGTGGGGACACCGCATTCCCGTATGGTACTGCGAGCGGTGCGACAAGCAGCTCGTTAGCCGCACCGATGTCAGTGCGTGCGACAAGTGCGGTGGTGCGGTCCGGCAGGATGAGGATGTGCTCGACACCTGGTTCTCGTCCTGGCTCTTCCCCATCTCGACGCTTGGCTGGCCCGACAAGAGCTCGGCCGCGCTGGCGGCGTTCTACCCAACCGACGATCTCATCACCGCCCCGGAGATCCTCTTCTTCTGGGTATCGCGAATGATCATGGCGGGCTACGCGTTCATGGACGCCGCGCCCTTTCACACCGTCTATCTGCACGGGACGGTGCGCGACACCAACCACGTGAAGATGTCGAAGTCGTTCGGCAATGGCATCGACCCGCTCGATGTCGTCGCCAAATACGGTGCCGATGCACTTCGCTACACCGTGATCGCGGGCATGGGCATGGGCGCGGATCTGATGCTCGACCATAAGGACCTCGAGCGCTCGTTCGCGCCCGGCCGCAATTTCGCGACGAAGCTGTGGAACATCGGAAGATTCCTGCTCGTCAATGTCGGCACTTCCCCGGTGAGAAGCGTGGACGAGCTCCCCGACAACGAGCTCACGCTTGCCGACAGGTGGATACTCGGACGGCTCAACGCCACGATTCTCGAGTGCGATGCGGCGCTCGGCCAAGCGCGGCCAGAGAAAGGAAAGTGGCGGCCGAACGAGCGTTATTCGGGGCTTCGCCTCAGCGAATTCGCTGAAGCCGCGCGCGGTTTCGTCTGGAACGACGTCGCGGACTGGTACCTCGAGACCACCAAGGGCCGCATCGGTCCGTCGGGCAGCGACAGCGAGGTCGCGCGCGCGGTACTCACGCACGTGTTCGACTACGCATTGAGACTGCTGCATCCAATCATGCCGTTCATTACGGAGACTCTCTGGCAAAGGCTTCCCTTCCCGGTGGCCGCTGACCGCTCCGAATTCCTGGCGATTGCGCCGTGGCCGCTCCCCCATCCGGCATCAAAGGCGGAGACCGATGAGATGTCGCGCTTCGACCTCGTTCGCGAAGCGGCGAAGGCTATCCGCCAGATCCGCTCCGATTATGCGATCCCTCCTGGGAAATCGATGGACGTGATCGTCCAGTCGCGTGCCAGTGGCCCTCTGTTCGCGGAACACGCGTCGCTCATCGGGCGGCTCACGCGCTCCACGGTAGATGTTGGTGGTCAGTCGTCGAGCGCCGGTGCGGCGCATTCCGTTCTCGCCGATGGCAGCGAGGTCATCGTTCCCCTCGGCGGACTCGTCGATCTCACGAAGGAATGCGACAAGCTGCGCGCGGAGCTCTCACAGCTCGAGGCTCAGCTCGAAGCCCTCTCGAAGCGTCTTCGCAACCCAGGATTCAAGAGCAGAGCACCCGCCCCGGTCGTCGAAGCCGAGCGAAAGAAGGAAGGGGAATGGATCAAGCGGCGCGAGCAGCTCGCGGAAAAAGTGAAAGCGCTTTGCGGCGCCTGATACCCGTCGCGCTGCTCGCGTCGGCGTGCGCTTCTCCCGGCATGCCTCCCGGTGGACCAGTCGATGTTGCCGCACCCCAGATCGTCGCGATCATTCCGGACTCCGGCAGCGTCGGCGTCAAGCCGAAGGAAATCTTGTTCCGTTTCGACGAGGTGGTGTCCGAGCGGCCTCCTTCCGCCACGACCCTGGGCGATCTCTTCCTGATCTCCCCTCGTGATGGGGTTCCGGATGCATCCTGGCATCGCGATGCGATCGGGGTCAAACCTTCGCACGGCTGGCGCGCCAACACGCCGTATACCGTGATCATGATGAGGGGTCTGGCCGACCTTCGGGGAAATGTTCGCAACACCGGTGCCTCGACCTTCTTTTCGACGGGGACAACGATCCCGCGCACAAGGATCGCGGGCCACGTGTTCGATTGGGTGTCCGGCTCGCCGGCCAGTGGCGCGCTGATCGAATCCTTCGTGCCGCCTGACAGCATTCACCCTTACGTAGGCCTCGCCGATTCCAGCGGCGCTTTCGTCATCGAGCACGTACCGCCCGCACATTACACGATTCGCGCGTACCTCGATCGCAACAGGAATCTGGCAATCGATCCGAGCGAGCCGTGGGACAGCCTCTCCATCAATCTCGCGGACAGCGTCCGGACCGACCTCGTGATCTTCACGCACGACACTGTGCCTCCGAGGATTCGCGAGGTGAGGGCATTGGATTCCCTCACGCTGCAAGTGGGCTTCGACAAGCCCGTGGATCCCGCTCAGACGCTTACCGCGGCCAACTTCGCAGTGATCGCGCCCGACTCGTCGCCGGTTCCGATCGTACGGGCGGGTCCGCCCCCCAAGGATACCGCTGCCGGCGTAAATCCCGCCGGCGCGCCAAAGCCCGCGGTCGGCGTTCCGGTGCCTGTACGCGCTCCGCCACCGGGTCGTCGCGACACGTCGTTCGTGGCGAAACCCGTGATGCCGCGCCCTCTGCCGATCAACCAAGCGATAATCAAGCTGCAGCATCCGCTCACGCCAAAGGTAGCGTACCACGTGCGCGCGATAGGCATTCGCGGATTGCTCGGACGAACCGGCGACAGCGAGCACAATTACACTCCGCCTGTGCCCGCGCCACCCGTTGCGCCTGCCGCCAAGCCGGGGGCCGTTCCTCCCCCGTCACCACCTCCGGTCAGGAAATGAAGGACTCGAGGCGCGATCTGCCCAGCGTCAACGCGCTGCTCGAGACGTCGGGGGTGAAATGGCTTCTCGAGCAGCACCCGAGAAGAGTCGTCCTCGACGCCGTGAGAAGCGCCGTCGATGCGGCGCGCACCGCGGGCATAGCGCAGCCAACGGAGGAGCAATGGGTCGAGACGATCGCGTCGGCTGTGCGTGAAGCAAGCCGCCCATCGCTGAGACGCGTGATCAACGCGACGGGAGTGGTGCTCCACACGAATCTCGGACGCGCCCCGCTTGCTGACGTCGCGATCCGCGCGATCGGGCACGTCGCGGAAGGATACAGCAATCTCGAGTACGACATCGAGACGGGGCAACGCGGATCGCGCTATTCGCACTGTGTCGGTCTGCTGCAACAACTAACGGGCGCGGAGGACGCGCTCGTAGTCAACAACTGCGCGGCGGCGTTGGTGCTCACCCTCAACGCGCTCGCGCAGAAGAAGGAAGTTCTGGTCTCGAGGGGAGAGCTTGTCGAGATCGGCGGCAGCTTCCGGATTCCGGATATCATGGCGCGCAGCGGCGCCAAGCTCGTGGAGGTCGGAACCACCAATCGCACGCACGACGACGACTACCGGAGGGCCATCACCCCGAAGACGGCCGCGATTGTGAAAGTGCATCGCAGCAACTTCACGATCGAGGGCTTCACGGCGGAGGTGAGCGTCGAGCGCCTGGCCTTCATCGCCGCGGAGCACGGCCTGCCCGTGATTCATGATCTCGGCAGCGGGCTCCTCCTTCCGCTGGATGATTACGGACTTTCGGGCGAGCCCACGGCGTCCGTCGCGCTGGCGTCGGGCGCGACACTCGTCCTCATGAGCGGAGACAAGCTCCTTGGCGGCCCACAGGCCGGAATCATACTCGGCACTACCGCCGTCGTCGCCAAGCTGCGCAAGAATCCGTTCGCGCGAGCGATGAGAGTGGACAAGCTCACTCTCTCCGCGCTCGAAGCGACACTCAGGCTCTACCTCGAGCCCGAGCGCGCGCTCAAGGAAGTTCCCGTGCTGGCGATGCTGACCGAGCGTGTTGAGCAAATAGAGTCGCGCGCCCGCTCGATGGTCAGCTCCCTTCACTCCAGCAACATCGATGCGGAAGTGGCCCCGAGCATGGCGAGCGTCGGCGGAGGCGCGTTCCCCACCGCCGATATCGCGTCGAGAGCGGTCGTGCTGAGCAAGGACGCCGAGCGTACGGAGGAGAGGCTGCGGCATGGGGAGCCGGCGGTCATCGGGCGGATCGCGGGTGGAAAGCTGCTGCTCGACCTCCGTAGCGTGCTCCCGCGCGAAGACGGGGTACTCGTCCAAGCGATCGTCAGGGCGCGCTCGTGAGGAGCGTTCCGGATGCGGTCTTTCTCGACCGCGACGGCACGGTCATGGAAGACGCGCACTACATCAAGTCACCGAGCCAGGTGCGCCTCATTCCCGACGCGGCGGCCGCGGTCAAGAGAATCAACGACGCGAAGGTGCCGGCAATAGTCGTCACGAACCAGTCGGGGATCGCGCGCGGCATTTTCAAGGTGGAAGACTACGAGGCGGTCCGACGGCATTTCGAGTCGCTCCTCGAAGCGCAGGGCGCGCACATCGACGCGAGCTACTACTGCCCGCACCACCCCAGCGTCGCGGGGCCATGCGATTGCCGAAAGCCGGCGACGAAGATGTTCGAGGACGCAGTACGCGACTTCAAGCTCGACCCGACGAACGTGGCCTACGTGGGAGATCGGTGGCGCGATGTGATCGCGTCAAAAACGCTCGGCGGCCGCGGAATCATGATTTCCTCCCGCATGACCACGGAGGAAGATCGTCGCAAAGCGCAAGAGGACGGGATCGAGACCGCGGCATCTCTCAAAGACGCCGTCGAGATGCTTTTTCGGTCTTCCTGAGAGGCACGGCACGGCGTAAAATCGGGGATGCCGTCACGACTCGCGGTGCTCGCCTCCGGGCGCGGCTCAAATCTCCAGGCAATCGTCGACCATTTCGACAATCTCGCGCGTGAGCGGATCGCGAAGGTCGTGCTTGTCGCGTCGAATCGCGCGGATTCTCCGGCGCTCATTCGCGCCGCGACAGCGTCGATTGACATCGCGGATTTCGACGCGGCCGACGACGGGGCACAGCTGCTCGCGCTCCTTCGCCAATTCCGTGTCGACCTGGTCGTGCTCGCCGGATACCTGAAGCGGATCCCGAGCAAAGTGATCCGTGAATACGCCGGGCGGATCATCAACATTCATCCCGCCCTCCTTCCCGCTTTCGGAGGCGAAGGCATGTACGGTGCACGCGTTCACGAAGCCGTGATCGCTTCGGGCGCGAAGGAGACCGGGGTGACCGTCCATCTGGTCGACGACGACTACGACCGTGGACCTATCGTCGCGCAGTGGCGCGTTCCGGTCGAGAAATCGGACACGGCGGAATCGCTCGCCGCACGCGTGCTGAACGTGGAACATATCGTTTATCCGCGCACCATCGAGATGGTTGCGATGCTACAACAACTTGAATCAACAACTTCTGCCTGACATGCCCACCGCACTACTCTCCGTTTCCGACAAGACTGGTCTCGTCGACTTCGCCAAAGGTTTGATCACCCTCGGGTGGGACCTTGTCTCCACCGGGGGCACAGCCAAAGCGCTGCGCGCGGCAGGCGTTAGCGTGCGAGATGTCAGCGACATAACGCATTTTCCCGAAATGCTGGACGGCCGGGTCAAGACGCTGCACCCGGCGATTCACGGCGCGTTGCTGGCGCGGCGCGATTCCCCCGAGCACATCAACGCGCTGGCGGAGCATAACATCGCGCCGATAGACCTTGTGGCCGTGAATCTCTACCCGTTTGAGGAGACGGCGGCACGCCCCGGCGCCAAGCCGGAGGAGATTATCGAGCAGATCGACATCGGCGGACCATCAATGCTCCGGTCGGCGGCCAAGAACTTTGCGTCCGTTACAGTGGTGGTCGATCCCGCTGACTACGGGCGCGTGCTCGCCGCACTCGAAGCGAAGGACGACGACATGGACCTGCGACGTCTGCTCGCCGAAAAGGTCTTCGCGCGCGCGGCGGCATACGACGCCGCCATCGCGTATTGGTTCGGTTGCGTGCGCTCGGAGGTATTTCCCGATCGCATCGCCATTCCACTCGAGAAAGAGACCACGCTCCGGTACGGCGAGAACCCGGGCCAGCGAGCCGCCTTCTACGTCGAGCGCCGGAACGACGGGATCGCCGCGCTGGAGCAGAAAGGAGGAAAGGAGCTTTCCTTCAACAACCTCCTCGACCTCGAGGGAGCGCTCTTCGCCACTGATCCATTTGGGGACGAGATCGCCTGCGCCATCGTCAAGCACACCACGCCGTGCGGACTCGCGACCGGAATCAGCGCTCTCGACTCCTACAAGAAGGCTCTCGCCTGCGATCCGGTTTCGGCCTTCGGCTCCGTGATCTCATTCACCGTCCCCGTCGATGACGAGACCGCCGAGGCGGTATCGAGCCTCTTCGTCGAGTGCATAGTTGCGCCACAGTTCACCCCGGGCGCTCTCGAGATACTCGGCCGCAAGAAGAATCTTCGCGTGCTCGAAGGCCGGGCGCAGTGGCGCGAGCACGCGCTCGACTACAAGCGGGTACGCGGCGGATTTCTCGCACAGGAGCGCGCCGCGCGCGACGGCGGAGAACAGTGGCGCGTCGTGACTAAGCGTCAGCCGACGGAGGTGGAGCTCAAGAACCTTGAGTTCGCCTGGCGCGCGGTCGGGAGCGTCAAGTCGAACGCGATCGTCCTCGCACGCGACGGCGCCACGATCGGGGTCGGCGCCGGACAGATGTCTCGGGTCGACGCAGCGTTTCTCTCCGTCTACAAGGCGCGTCTGACGGGCCACGATACCAAAGGCTCGGTGATGGGCTCCGATGCGTTCTTCCCATTTCGCGACGGAGTCGAGCAGGCGGCTGAGGCGGGAGTGTCGGCGATCGTCCAGCCAGGGGGATCGGTGCGCGACGAGGAAGTGATTCAGGCCGCCGACGAGTACAACATCGCCATGGTATTCACGGGGAAGCGGCAGTTCCGTCACTAGCGATGACAGCGACTTCCCTCGCGCTCGAAGAGCTCGACTACAGGCCGTCGTATCGCGCCGCTGCTGTAGTATCGGCGCTGGTATTCGTTCTCTATGTCATCACGCTCGCGCCGTCGACAGCGATGTGGGACACGAGCGAGTACATCGCGGCCGCTTATACGCTGGGACTGCCGCACCCGCCGGGAAATCCGTTATTCGTTCTGCTCGGACGCTTCTTCGCGGTTCTCCCGATCGCGCCCAACGTCGCCATGCGGATCAACATTCTCGCCGCCCTGTGCAGTGCGGGCGCGGCGGGCATGTGGTTCCTCATCACCGAGCGGGTTCTCGTCGGGTGGCTGCCGGAGCGCTGGCAGCGCGTCGTCGGTGGATCTCTGGCCGCGCTGATCGGCGCGACTGCGTTCACCGTCTGGGCGCAATCGGTTGTCAACGAAAAGGTCTACACCGTTTCGCTCCTGGGACTCGCGATCGTCTCCTGGCTGATCGTGCGCTGGTGCGACGATCCCGATGGACCCAAGGCGGACCGGCTTCTCGTCTTGATCGCGTATCTGAGTGGACTCGGCTTCGCGAACCACATGGCTGGCTTTCTCGCTCTGCCGGCGGTCGGAGCCGCGGTTGCTATTCGCCGCCCGGCCATGCTTCTCCGGCCGAAGCTTCTGCTCGCAATTGCCGGCGCGCTTCTGCTCGGAATGACTCCGTTCCTCACGCAGCCGCTCCGCGCCGCGTACTTCCCCGCCATCAACGAAGGCGAGCCCACCGGCTGCGCCACTCAGATTGGCGTCGGCTGCACGCTCAGCAAGGCGACCTACGATCGGTTCATGTACAACTTCAACCGCGGCCAGTATGGGAAGCCTGGTTTGACCGAGAGGCAGGCGCCGTTCATCGCGCAAGTCGAGATGTGGTGGCTGTATTTCCGGTGGCAGTGGCTGAGAGATCCCTTTGGCAACTATCCCGGGGTTCAGAAGATGCTGGCGACGCTCTTCCTCCTGCTCGGCGGACTCGGCGGGTACGTGCATTGGAGGCGCGACCGGAGATCGTTCTGGTACTTCGGCCCGCTCATGTTCATGGTGACGCTCGCGCTCATCTACTACATGAACTTCAAGTACGGCTCGTCGCAGTCTCCGGAGCTGGGCGACGCTGTTGAGCGCGAGGTGCGCGACCGCGACTACTTCTATCTCTGGAGCTTCTCGGCGTTGAGTGTGTGGATCGCACTCGGGCTCGTCTTCGTCTGGGAGACGGTCGCCGCGCTGATTGCATCGGAGAAGGTCCGCGTGGGCGACGAAACGCTCGATCTGCCGCGGCGACGGAGCTGGCTGCTCGCGACCCCGGTGCTGGCGCTTGCAATCATTCCGCTTTTTGCAAACTGGAAGTCTGCTTCCCGCGCCGGACAGACCGACACCGCCGATTTTGCCGCCGATCTCCTCAACTCCGTCGAGCCGTACGGGATTCTCATCACTGCCGGCGACAACGACACCTTCCCTCTCTGGTACGCCCAGGAAGTCGAGGGAATGCGGCGCGATGTCATCGTCGCGTGTCTCTCGCTGCTCAGGACCGACTGGTACACACGCCAGCTGCTGCGCCGTCCCGTTTACGAGTACGATTCGCTGCGCGGTCCCGCGATCTATCGCGGCAAGATCTGGAAGAAGCCAAGTGGGCCGCCGCTCAAGCTGACGATGGAGCAGGCGGACGCGGTGCCGTCAGTGATCGAGCTGTCGTCGCCTCAGACCTTTCGCAAGGAGGAGACTGACATCGTCGTCAACATCCAGCCGCGGTCGTTCGGAGATTTCACCGGCTTCGGCCGCGAGGATCTGTTCGTGTTGTACATGATCCGCGATGGATATCCGGAGCGGCCATTCTACTTCAGCCGGACGACAGGCGGATACGCCGAGGAGATGGGATTCGGTCCGTACACCGTCACCGCCGGACTCGCGCGAAAGCTCGTGCCCCACATTCCAGTGGCCGGCAATGGAATCGTCGTGGTGCCGGGGGAGGGATGGTTCGATCTCGAGACGACTCGCGCGCTTTGGGAAACCGTGTTCAAGGCGCCGAAATCGATTGCGAATCGCGACCTGTGGGTTGATCGTCCATCGGCGGGCATTCCGTTCCTGTACGTGCGGACGGGGCTGGTCCTGACCACGGCGCTGGCGCAGATGGGGCGGACGGCCGAAGCGACCCGCATTCGCGCCCAGATCGAAAGGATCGCGCGCGCTACTCAGCTCGAGGATGTGCTGGCCAGAGTGTCGCAGTAGGCGCGGCGTCTGGCGAGGACGCGCGCAAAATCCCGCGTTGCCCGTGCGAATGGCCACTCTTATCTTGAAGCTGGAGGGTTGGCAGAATGGCTATTGCACCAGTCTTGAAAACTGGCGCCCGTAAGGGCTTGGGGGTTCGAGTCCCTCACCCTCCGTCAACCACTTATAGACACCATCCGTCCAACCACGAAAAAACGCCCCTCCGTGCCGCAGGCACAGAGGGGCGTTTCGCTTGCGAACGCGAATCTTCTACTCCCCAGGTGCTCTGGGCGCGGGCGCAAGCTGCGCGAGTCGCGCCTTCATCGAGCTGAACCCGCCATCGTTTGTCGCCAGGCCGTTCAGGGTCGACGCCGGCACCTGATTCAACATCCGCTGGATGTCAGCGATGCGGTCCGTCGTGCCAGGGTGATCCGAGAACCAAGCCGCTGTGTTGCCTCGGCCCCCCGACTGCTGCTCCTCCGCGAGCAGCTTCTGGAAGAAAGTGTACATCCCGCGCGGACTGATCCCGGCGCGAATCACATTGTTGAAGCCGCCCTCGTCGGCCTGTATCTCGTCGGTGCGGCCGAATTTCGCGAAGACCGCGGTGCCACCGACGTTGATCGCCGCCTGGGCGACCCCGCTCTGGCAGACCCCCGTCAGCGCGCAGAGAATCCCGACTCCGACGTTGGCGGTCTGCACCTGCTCCATCTGCTTGACGGAATGGCGCTTCACGACGTGCTCGATCTCGTGACCCAACACGCCGGCGACCTCCGACATGTTGCTGGCGCGCGCCAGCACGCCGCGATTGACGTAGACGAACCCGCCCGGCAGCGCGAAAGCGTTCACCACATCAGAGTTCACGACCTGGAATTGCCAGTTGAGATCGCTGCGCGATGTGGTCCTCGCGATCCGGTTGCCTAGAGCGTTCACATAGTTCTGAATCTGGGCATCCTGAACCATTGGAAGCTGCGCGTTGACCTGCCGCGCCTCATCCTGCCCCATTTGGACTTCCTGCTGGGTGGAGACCCCACACCCGGCAAGCAGCGCGATTGCGCCGATTGTGACTGTGATATTCCGCACTGAGTTAGCCCTCGCAAATTGTGTTCGTCGTCGCTCGTATCGGCGACGCGGACGCATTGAATGGCACGAAGCAGACCAGCTTGGGCGCGCGATCCCGAGTTAGCACGAGCCCAGGGGAGTGGCCGGCGCGATATTGTTTTTCGCGCCGGCCCGAACTATGTGACTATCTAGCAACTACGATGGTGCGCTTCGCGTCCGTGAAGACGGTAAACTGCGTCCCCGCCGGGATAACGGCGGAAAGTCCCTTCTTGGTTGCGCCGATTCCGAACGTGAGGACGCCCAGTGCCGCGGCCTGACCCTGGCGATTCTTACCAGTGACTTTCGTAGTGCCGCGAAGCGGAATTCTCGTCCCATCGACGGCACGCAAGGAGGTGACCGACAGGGTCACAGCCCCGGGATTTCCGCCCGCGCTACGGCGAGCAACGTGAGCCACCGTTCCCCGCACCGCCGTTCCCTGTGCGATCAGTACGTGGCCGAACTCCGAATAATCCGCGGGCAGGTGAAACGCCACCTGCTGGCCCTGGTTGACCGACGCGCTCGAAAGATCCTCATCGATTGCGACGGTAAGAGGGGTGCCGGCCGGTATGATCACCGGCATTTGCGTGCTCGAATTGGCGGCTGCTCTGGCCCGCTCACCTGATGGAGTGACTTGAGCGCTGAGTGGAACTGCCGCTAGCGTCGCCGCGAGTAGCACGATCGAGCGAAAAGCATACTTCATACATTACTCTCCTATAAAGTTGCTACCGCGAAGTCGCGGAATGCACGTATTGATAGTCAAGGAGAGTGCCATCATTCGCGGTAGAGGTAGAGGCACCTACGGCTAGTCAACTCAACTGAGCGGATGTGACCTGTTTACTACAACAGAACGCGATGCGAGTTCTCAGAAGCATAGTTGCCAGGCCTCGCCTCCCATTCAGTTTGCAGTTGACAGGCCGCGGCTTGTACGGGAGGCCGCCCAGCTAGCGCCCGCCCGTCCGCCCCATCACTTTGTAGTTCTCGCTACCGGAGCCCCGCCCATGGCCGACTTCAGCAAGGAATGGATCGAGCATCTCAAGACGCAGATCTCGGGACGCATGAGCATCGTCGCAGACAAGATGGATCCGCAGGCCTACGATGAGCTCGTGACCGACCTCGCGTGGTTTACTTTCCGCTTCGCGCGCGACCCCGATACCAAAATGAGGAAAGCCTTCCGCTGAAATCCCCATTCCAGCGGCATTAGATTCGCCGTAGAGTGCACGTCGGCAACCGGACCGGGGGTACCAATGGCGAAGTGTGAAGTCTGCGGCAACGATTACGACAAGTCGTTCACCGTCACGATGAAGGGGAAAGCCCACACCTTCGACTCGTTCGAGTGCGCCATCCATGCCCTGGCGCCGAAGTGCTCGCATTGCGGCTGCAAGATCATCGGCCACGGCGTCGAGTATAACGGAACTTTCTATTGTTGCGCGAGTTGCGCCGAGATGTCGGGAGTCAAGGGACTCGAAGACCGCATCTAGATGCAAAAGCGAGGGGAAACAGCGTGAAGTGGAAGAATAGAAGTGATCCGCACGGTAAGATTGGTGACGAGCGAGTGCGCACTAAATTCGCCTGGATGCCGGTTGAAGCGGATGATGGATTCACATATTGGCTCGCCCCCGTGGTGGTGCGCGAAAAACTCCTGCCCAAGCTCACGCGTGGCGGCTTCGAGGACGACGACGAGACGTGGCAAGTCGTCGAGGCCAAGCCGGTGAGCGGCGGGAAGAAAGTCCGCAAGAAATAGCGGCTGACCTGCTTGTCCCTCACGATAGATCTCAACGCCGACCTGGGAGAGGGCTTTGGCCGCTCCCGCGCCGCGCAGGACGAGGCGCTGCTCGACCTTGTATCCTCCGCCAACATCGCCTGTGGCTTCCATGCTGGCGACGCGACCACGATGCGAGACACGGTGCGGGCGGCAAAGCTGCGCGGTGTCACGATCGGTGCGCACCCTTCGTATCCGGACATTCTGGGCTTCGGCAGGCGCGAGCTCGGTCTTCCCGCGAAAGAAATCTCACGCCACGTTGCTTACCAGATCGGCGCCCTGCGCGAGGTGTGCGGAGCCGAGGGGGCAAAACTCTCCTATGTAAAGCCGCACGGCGCGCTGTACAACCGGGCCGCCCGTGATCGCGAAGCGGCGACCGCGGTCGTGACGGCGATTCGCGATGTCGAAGCATCGCTCACCTTGCTGGGACTTCCGCGCAGCGAGATGGCTCGCGCCGCGGAGCGCGCGGGCATCGCGTTCGCGAGCGAGGCGTTCGTCGACAGAGCTTACAAGCCTGATGGGACGCTGGTTCCGCGCGACGAGCCGGGCGCGGTAATCCACGATGTGAAGAGTGCGGTCCAGCGCGCGGTAATGCTCGTCAAAGGGCAAACGATCACGGCGGACGACGGTTCTGAGCTCCACATTGCAGCTCAATCGCTGTGTGTTCACGGTGACAATGCCGACGCATCTTCGATCTTGCGCGCGCTGAACGCCCGGCTCAGGGAATCAGGCGTGACGATCGCGCCGTTCGCCGCTTGACCCCCACACCGCTGCGCGCCCACGCGCTCGGTGATTCAGCCGTCACCATCGTGTTCGGTGATGAACGGAGCGCCCAGCTTCTCCGCCGGGTTCACTCTGCGGCGCGCTCGCTCGAAGCCGCGAAGATCCCGCACGTCGAGGACGTCGTTCCGGCGTATCTCGCACTCACGGTGTTTTACGATCCGCTTCACGCGTCGTACGAGGAGATTTCAGCGACGCTCATGGCTGCGTGCGATCGCGCGACGCACTCGAGCGCCAAGGCGGCTCAGTCGCGAGAGCACCGAATCCCAGTGCGGTACAATGGGATGGACCTGGAGGCCGTGGCCACTTCCACCGGGCTTTCAGTGGAAGACGTCATCGCGCGCCATTCGGGCAGGACTTACACGGTCGACCTGCTCGGATTCGTCCCGGGTTTTGCCTATCTGAGCGAGCTCGACGCATCGTTGCAGCTGCCCCGCCGCGCGCAGCCCCGGCCCCGCATAGCGGCGGGCAGCGTCGCCATCGCCGCGGCTCAGACCGCGGTCTATCCGCTCGATACGCCGGGCGGCTGGCACATCATCGGCAGCACCCAGACGGTGATGTTCGACCCCACGCGCGACGCGCCGGCACTCCTCGCCCCGGGTGACACGGTGCGCTTCGAGCGCGTCGCATGATCACGATCACGCGCGCGCCACCATACCTCACGGTGCAGAACGGCGGGCGAAAGCATTCGCGCTCGTTCGGAGTCCCGCGGGGCGGTGCGATGGACCTGTTTGCGATCCGGGCCATCAACGCCATCGTTGGAAATTCTCTCGACGCGGCGGCGCTGGAATGGGCGCTCGGCGGCGGGGCCGTCCGCTTCGATCGCGATTGTCTTTTTGCGATCGGCGGCGCGACCGCCCGTGCGACGCTCTCGGGAAAGATCGTCGCCCCCTGCACGACCACCCACGCGCAGGCGGGTGAAGAGTTCACGGTCGAGCAAATCACGAGCGGCCGTTTTCTCTATCTCGCGTGCGACGGGGGAATCGACGTCCCTGTCCTCCTCGGCAGCCGATCCACCTATCTCCCTGGACGTTTCGGAGGATACGAAGGACGGATGCTCAGGAGCGGGGATTCGGTCGCGCTTGGTGCACCGCCGGCCACCCATCCGGCTGAAGGATTCCACTCCGCCGCCGATCTGATGCCGCGCTACGATAGCGAGATCGTTCACGTTACGGCGGGCACCCAGGAAGATCTATTCGACGAATCGGCCTGGCGCACTTTGACCGAAAGCGATTACAGAATCTCCACCGCGTCGGATCGCACCGGGTACAAGCTCGAAGGCCCCGCCCTGGGAAATTCCCTGGGCACGCTCCCCTCGGAGGCCGGCTGCCCGGGCGCAATCCAGATACCGGGCGACGGACTCCCAATCGCGCTGATGGCCGACGCGCCAACTGTTGGTGGTTACGCCAAGATCGCCGTCGTCAGCGAGGCCGATCTTCCGATCCTGGCCCAACGCCGCCCCGGCGAGAGCATCAGGTTCCAGCTCATCACGATCGAGCAGAGCCAGCGCGCTCTCAAGCGCCGCCAATCGGACATTCACACGATCAGCCAGCTCGCGAGCCGATCTTCTCCCGACTGGAGCGCCGAGCCGCGCACCTAGCTGGTGAGGGCGGATTTTGGCTGGGAAATGGCGATCGGCCCACAAAAGCGATTTAGCTTGCGCTAATCGCCAGAAACTCCTAAATCCGAGTGCTCGTGAACGGAGCGATCCCGCCTCACGATCAACCTGTGACCTTCTGGTACCCGAGTGGATACCGCAATCTTCGCTTTCAATGTCGGCCGTTAACATAGTAGTCTCGCTTCGAGATCGCAAAACCGCCCACCAACGGATTTCTCCGGTGGTGGGCGGTTTCACATCTGCGAGGTGCCCCGTGTTAGCGCGCCGGAGCGAGCGCCGGTGGATTACCGGTTTTCAGGTACCGCGCGAGATACGCGTCCGTCGCCTGCCTGATGAGTCTCGCGCTCATGGCATTGTACGCGGCTCCATGCCGGCCCGGCGGATAAATGCGCAGCTCGGCGTCACGACCAGCGTTGGTAAGCGCCGTCAGCAGCTGCATCGTGTTCTGTGGGTGCACGTTGTCGTCCATCATCGAGTGGATGAGGAGCAGATTTCCGCGCATCTTCGGCGCCTGCTCGATCGGCGCGCTCTCGACATATCCACTCAGGTTGTCTTTGAGAAGGCTCATGTAGCGCTCGGTGTAGATCGTGTCGTAGAGCCTCCAGTCACCGACCGCAGAGTTCGCCACTCCGACCGGGAACAGGTCGGGATACATCTCCATCGTGAACACGGTGCTGTAGCCGCCGTAGCTCGTGCCGACGATCGCTACGCGCTTGGGGTCGACGTACGTCTGCTTCGCCAGGTATCGTGCGGCTTCCGCGAAGTCGAGCGCCTCGTATTTGCCGAGGTGCTTGTATACGACCTTCATGAACGCGCTGCCGTAATTGTTGGTCCCGCGGTTGTTGACGCCGATGACGATGTAGCCTTCCTGCGCCAGCCACTGCGTCCAGCCGCTAGTTGCGAAGGCATCGTAGACCTGCTGCGAGCCCGGTCCACCGTAAATGTCGAAGATGACGGGGTAGCGCTTGCTGGGATCGAACGGAGTCGGCTTGACCATGCTGCCGTCAATGCGAGTGCCGTCGGACGTCGTGAACGAAAACATCTCGGCCGGCGAGTAGGCGTGGGTCTCGAGCCATTTCGTCACCGGCTCGTTGTTCTCGAGCGCGCGCAGCTTCTGGCCTGAAGCCGCCCAGAGCTCCACCTGAGTCGGCTGCTTGAGCGACGAATAACGGTCGAGGAAGAACGTCGCAGTCGGCGACATGTTGATCCGGTGATCTCCTTCCACCGTCGTGATCCGGCGCTGATCGGTGCCGTCGAACCGAATGGAGTACAGCTGGCGCTGGAGCGGCGACGCTTCGGTCGACGTGTAGTAGACCGTCTGCTTTTTCGCATCGCTCCCCTCCACGCGCGTCACGCTCCAGTTTCCATGAGTCACCTGGTTGACGAGCTTTCCGGAATAGTCGTAGCGGTAGAGATGCTGGAATCCGTCGCGATCGGAGAGCCAGAAGAACTCGTGCGCATCCGACGGGAACGTCATCATGTCATCGACGCCCGCGTAGAAGTCATAAACATCGAGCCAGGTCTTCGATGTCTCGGTCATCACCTGGCGGCGCCCGCCGGTTTTCACATCGAAGAAGAAGAGCTTCATCACGTTCTGCGGCCGGTTGAGCGTGATCACCGCGAGCGTGTCCGGTCTGCTCGTCCAGTAGATGCGCGGAACGTAGAATTCGCCCTTCTCGCCGGTATCGAGCCAGGTGTTCTGGCCGGTGGATACGTTCACGACGCCAATTCGCACCGTCGCGTTCGAGTCGCCGACCTGCGGAATGTGCAGCTTCTCCCACTCCTGATGCAGTCCTGAGTAGTCGGAGATCTGGATCTCAGGTTCCGCCGAATCGTTCAGCTGCCAGTAGGCGATGTAACGGCTCTCAGGCGACCACTTCCACGCCTGCGCGAGCCCGTACTCCTCCTCGTACACCCAATCGAAGTGGCCGTTGTAGATGTGCTCCGACGCATCGCGCGTCAGCCGCTTCTCCTGGTGCGTCGAGAGATCGGTGACGTACATGTCACCGTCACGCTCGAAGCCGAGCATGGCGCCATTCGGCGAGAGCTCACCGGTTCTCGCACTCTTGGTGGCGAGCTGCATGCTGCGGTCGGCGAGCGAGTAGATGTAGAAATCGGAGATTCCCGACCGGCGGTAGATCGGCCGGAAGTTCGACTGAAAGACGAGGTGCCTGGAGTCCTGCGCCCACTCGAACGCGTTGTAGCTGAACGGCTGATTCGTTCCCGGAAACGTGAGGCCTGTAGTGGCGAAGAGAACCGTGTCTTGGCCGCTAGCGGGATCGTAGGCGCGAATGACCGGCGTGCCGGTGCGGGCATCGCGATCCGTGTAGGAGAATCGCATTCCCCCTTCTATCCAGTTCACGTTCCGCGGGCCCTGACGGCCGTTCAGGATCGCGCCCGCCTGCATCGCCTCGTCCATGTTCGCGAACCGTTGCTTCTCCTGGCCGCTGGCGACCAGGGGTAGACAAATGACGAGCCCGACAAAGTAGAGCCTGGATAGTTTTTTCATTCTCGCGTCGGTTGAGGAGGGGAAGCGGTCAATCGAAAGCGGATGCTCAGGCGCTCCGCTTGTTGCGAGGGTCAGCCCGTTGCTCATCGCATTTTCGGCAGGTGACGACGCCCCGGAACGTACAGATGATGCAGATGAACGTCCCGCAGTTCTCGCAGGGATAACCTTCGGAGGCCCGCTCCTCGTTGCTGCAGGACCGACAAATCATCGCGTCACGTTCGCGGAGAATCTGGCGCATTTGGGCCATTTTTACTCGCGGGCCGGGTTGAGGGAGATCGGAGAACGCTCCGAATCGCTGAATCTATATCGCGGCGCACATTTGACAACGCGCTTCGCGGCCTGGACCCAAGTGGCAAGCCTATCGGGCCCCGCTTCATTGGCGCGACAGTCACCGTTGATCGAGCTTTCTCCCGGTGTCCAGCCGATCGAAGTTGAGAAGCGCGTTGAACACCAGGAAGTAGCTTCCGATCGTCATTCCGCGGTATATGGGATTGTTGGCGAAGAGAATGACGTGTCCCTTGGCCAGTGGAACGTCTACGACCACCGGCCGCTGCGCGACATCGCTGCCGTCGAGAAGGCCCGACGCCAACAGCTCGCGCTGGTCCGAGAACCGCAGAACCACGCGCGGCCTGAGTGCCGGCGGAATGACCGCGAGCGGATTGCGCAGCTGCTCGTCGGTCACGGGTGCTGCCTGCCATGGCTCCACTGGTTTTCGCCGCGCGACGTCATTCCGTGGATCGAGCGGTAACCGCCCCTGCGGCGCGTCCACATCGTCCGCCGTCCCTCGGCCCGTCGCTCGCGCCGTCGCCGAGTCGGCGAACCTTCCGCCGCGAGCGCCCAGCACATTCGTGACGCTGAAGCTCGAGCCGTCATCGCTGTAAAGGGCAAGGCTATCGCGGATGCCATACGCGAGCGGGCTCGCATCGTCCACGACCTTGCTGCGGAGCAGGCTTCCGACAACGTGTAGGCGCCCAGCCGTGTTGAGCGACACCCCGCTGGCGAGTCCAAACGTGACCGCCATCTCGGCCGTGTTCTCGACCGTCACCAGCACGCCACCGTTTTTCACGAATGTGCTGAGATTGTCGACTCCCTTGAGCCCGAGTCCCGGACGAATGTCGTCGGTCTCGTCGATCCCCATGTTCGGTGTGAGCGCCGTCTTCTTCCACGGCATCGGATTTCGCCACATCGGCAGTCCCGCCACGATCGACTGCGGGCTCCCTCCGCCCGGGGGAAAGATGATCACATCGTATTTCGCGTTGAGATTCGGATCCGCGGCCGCATTCTGAACGCTGATGTACGAGTA
>JADGQV010000194.1 GCA_017881465.1 Gemmatimonadaceae bacterium | reverse complement strand
CGCGCCATCCATGTGCAGGAGGAGCGAATGCGAATGCGCGAAATCCGCGATGGCCCTTATCTCCTGCGGCGTGTACACCGTCCCGTATTCGGTCGCCTGGGTGATCGAGATCGCGCGCGGCTGCACGTGATGCTCGTTCCCGATGTCATGCAGATGCTCCCGGATTCCCGGTACGGTGATCTTTCCGTGGGGTGACGGGACCGGGAGCAGCTTGCAACCGATGTGCTTTTCGGCAGCGCCGCACTCCGAGGTGTGAACGTGCGCCGTCTCGGCGCATATCACCGCCTGGTGCGACTGCACCATGCTCTGGAGGCAAAGCACATTTGCGGCGGTGCCGCTGAATACCAGAAACACTTCCGGATCCCCGCCAAGCTCGGCGCTGATTCTGGCGACGGCGTCGCGCGTGTAGGGATCGGCACCATAGGAGGGAACGTGACCGACGTTCGCGGCTGCCATCGCTGCCAGAACCTCAGGATGCACACCGGCCCAATTGTCGCTCGCGAAGGCGCGTCCCGACTCTTGCTTGTGCGGCATGTGCCTACGATAACGTCTCGCTCACTCCAGCGGCAAGGCGACCGCTGCCGCGCTGGCCGGCGTTGTCACGGGCTTCTAGTGAAAGTCGCGAGAGGCGTGGACGATCTGCTTCACCTTTAGTTCGCGGAATTTCAGGCCGATGACGTTCCGCACTCCGCCATCGCGCTCGAATCTTCCCTCGACCGCCACGAAGGTCGAGAACTTCACCACCTCGGAATATTTCTCGACGAGCTTCTTGGAGACGATCACGTTGATGAACCCGAACTCGTCTTCCATCAGCAGGAACACCGTGCCATTCGCGCTCTGCGGCTGCTGGCGGATGGTGACGAGGCCCGCCGTGACGATGGACTCTCCTCCCTGGAGCTTCTCGAGCTGACGTGAGTCGAGCACTCCCGCGCTCCGCAGCTTCTCGCGCAGATGCTCCATGGGATGGCCGCTGACGCTGATGCCGACCGAGAAGTAGTCGAGAAAGATCAGCTCGTCCCGCGTGAGAGGACGCGGGCTATATGATGTCTGTCGCGCCGGAGCGAGTGGGAGGCTGTCGCCCACCGCGCGCATTGCGACCCATGCGGCGCGGCGGCGATCCGGCTCCCAGCAGCCGAATGCTCCGGCGCGCGCGAGCTGCAGCGCGTCGGAGCGCTGCAGCTTCGCCCGCTGCACCACATCGTCGATCGATGCGAAGCGGTCCCAGCCTCTCGCTGCTTTCAGCGCGTCGAGAGATTTCTCGCCGAGCCCGCGGATGTGCCGCCACCCGATTCTGAGCGCCGGCCTGTCCGGATTCTCCGTCGGCTCGGTGGTGCACTCCCAGTCGCCATCGTGCATGCAGGGCGGAAGAACTTTCAGCCCGTGACGTCTTGCGTCGTGGATGAGAGTAGAGGGCGGATAGAATCCCATTGGCCAGGAGTTCAACAGCCCCGCGTAGAACTCCGCCGTGTAGTGCGCCTTGAGGTACCCGGTCGCGTACGCGATGAGGGCGAAGCTCCACGCGTGCGACTCGGGGAATCCATAGTTGGCGAAGCTCCTCAGGTCCTCCGCGATCCTTGCCGCGACCGGCTCGTCCACTCCCCGCTCCACCATCCGCATACGCAGCTGTTCGAGCACCCGCATCAGCCTGTCGATCTTCCGCACGTGCCCCATCGTGCGCCGCAGCTCGTCGGCCTGCGCCGCCGAGTAGCCGCCGAGCTTCATGGCGATCGCCATCGCCTGCTCCTGGAAGATCGGAATTCCCTGCGTGCGCTTGAGAATCGGCTCCAGATCGGGATGCGCGTACGTCACGGGCTCGAGTCCGCGCCGCCGGGCCGTGTACGGATGGACGAAGCGCGCCTGAATCGGACCGGGTCGAATGAGCGCCACCTGCACCACGATGTCGTACAGCCTGTCCGGCTTGGTGTGCAGCACCGACGCGATCTGCGCGCGGCTCTCGATCTGGAAGGTGCCAATCGTCTCGCCGTGCGCGATCAGGTTGTATGTCTCGGGATCGTCGGGAGGCAGCTTGTACATCTCCGGTCTCGTTCCAGTGCGCACCTCGATCATGTCGAACGCGCGTCTCACCAGCGAGAGAGCGCCGAGTCCGAGGAAATCGAACTTCGGCACGCCGACGGCATCGAGATCGTCCTTGTCGAACTGGAGAATCGTGCGGCCCATCGTCGTGTGCTCGACCGGCATGTAGTCGCCAATTGGAGCCGACGACAGCACGAACCCGCCGACGTGCGTCGCGCGCAGCCGCGGCACTCCCTCGAACGCCGCCATCGCCGCGAGAGCAGCCTTGCCGCGCGGATCGCTGAAATCGAGCCCGAGCTTGGGAGCCAGAGTCTCCTCCACGTACTTCGCTCCCTCTGCTGGATCGCTCCAGTGGATTCTCTTGGAGAGATTCGTCGCCATCTCCACCGGATAACCGAACGCGCGCATGGAATCCCGAATCGCGTTCGGTCCGCGATACGTCTGCACGATGCACGTGATCGCGGCCTTGGCGCGGTTGTATTTCTCGTAGACGTAGTCGAGCACCTCTTCGCGCCGGTCGTGCTCGATGTCCACATCGATGTCGGGAGCCTCGGTCTGCCCATCGACACGGATCTCGGAGAGAAAGCGCTCGAACAAAAGTCCGTGCCGCACCGGATCGACAGCGGTGATCGCGAGACAGTACGCCACCGCCGAGTTTGCCGCGCTGCCGCGCCCCTGGCAGAGGATTCCCTTCTGCCTGGCGAAGTTCACCGCATCCCACATCACCAGAAAAAATCCGGCGAAGCCGAGATTCCCGATGACCCTCAGCTCATGCTCCAGCTGCGAGGCCTGCTTGTCATCGATCTCTCCCCACCTCTCGC
>JADGQV010000193.1 GCA_017881465.1 Gemmatimonadaceae bacterium | reverse complement strand
CGGCGCCTGCCTGACAAGCTCACGAGTAACCGACAATCCGTCCTGCGCACACAAGAGCGCCAGGCTCGGCTCCCAGTCGCGAACATCCGGGGGCAGCTCGGCGATCTCGGCAAAGCTGATGTACGGCGGATTGCAGACGATCGCATCGAGTTTCTCGCCGCGCAGAGGGGCAAGCAGCGAGCCGTGACGGAACTCGACCGGCGATTTCAGAGCCTTGGAAAGTGATGCCGCATTGGCGGCGGCGACGTTGATCGCATCGAGCGAGACATCGGTGGCGAAGACGCGGTCAAATTCCGCCTCGAACGCCAGTGAAAGCGCGATCGCGCCCGAGCCCGTTCCGATGTCGGCGATAGTGCGCGTCTTTGGCGTGCAGCGCTCGAGCACGCGATCGACCAGCACTTCGGTTTCGACGCGCGGGATCAGCACGCGCTCGTCGACGTCGAGCGTGAGGTGCCTGAATGACGCGCGTCCAACCGCATAGGCGAGGGGCATTCCGCCCGCGCGCTTCATCGCAGCACGAATCACCGATCGCGCGACCTGCGGGGACGCATCGGCGACGGCATTTGCCGCGGCCCAGAATTTCGGCACGTCGAGGACGGCAGCGACGATCTCGCGGGCTTCGCGCTGCGCCTCAGCCACGCCTTCCGACTCGAGCATCGCCGTGCACCCAGCCAGTAAATCGCCGATGGTGCCGATGGGCAGCGTGGTCACGAAGAACGGCGTGCCGCTCTTACTCACCGAGCTTTTCCTCCACGTCCGCGATCTTGAGCGCGTCGATGAATGGATCGATGTCTCCGCCGAGCACCTTCGTCAGCTCGTGAAGCGTGAGGTTGATGCGATGATCAGTGACGCGGTTCTGCGGGTAGTTGTACGTCCGGATTTTTGCCGAGCGATCGCCGGTGCCGACCTGCGTCTTGCGCAGGCGGGAGCGTGAGGCTTCCTGCTCCGCAATCCTAGAATCGAGCAGTCGCGCGCGCAACACTTCCATCGCCTTGAGCTTGTTCTGGAGCTGCGACTTCTGGTCCTGCTGGCTCACCACGATTCCGCTGGGAATGTGCGTGATGCGGACGGCGGAGTCCGTAGTGTTCACGCTCTGCCCGCCGGGGCCGGAGGAGCGAAAGACATCGATGCGCAGATCCTTGTCCTCGATCTTGAGATCAATTTCCTCGGCTTCGGGAAGGACGGCGACGGTGGCGGCTGAGGTGTGAATGCGGCCCTGACTCTCGGTGACGGGAACGCGCTGCACGCGGTGGACTCCCGACTCCCAGCGCATTACGCCGAAGGCACCCTCGCCTTTGACCTTGAATATCGCTTCCTTCACACCGCCAAGGGTGCCGTCGGACTGCGATATGACTTCGATGCGCCAGCGCCGGCCCTCGGCGAAGCGCGTGTACATGCGGAGGAGATCGGCGGCGAATAATGCGGCCTCGTCACCGCCGGTGCCACCCCTGATCTCGACGATCGCAGGGCGGTCGTCGAGCGGGTCATGGGGAAGGAGGGCGGGTTTTATCTGCTCGAGCAGCGCGCCGATCGATTTCTCGAGGCGCGCTGCCTCGGCTTTTGCTTCCGTTGCCATCTCGGGGTCATCAGAGTCGGCAAGCTCTCGCGTTTCAGCGAGCTCCTGCTCGTATCTCTGGAGCTTGTTCCCCATTTCGACCAGCGCCTGTAGATGTCGGTGCTCCCGGCCCAGCGCAGCCATGCGCTGCTGGTCCCTTACAGTCTTCGGATCGGAGAGCTCTCGCTCTACCTCAGAGGCACGCTCAATGGCGTCCCTGAGCCGGTCTCGGAGACTCAGGTTTCGGTGCTAGGCGCAGCTGCCGGCTTGCCGTACTTCTGACGGAAGCGCTCGACGCGTCCCGCGGTATCGACGAGCTTCTGCTTGCCCGTGAAGAAGGGGTGGCAGTTGGCGCAGATGTCGGTGTGAATCTCCGCCTGGGTGGAACGGGTCTGGTATGTATTACCGCAGGCGCAACGTACGGTCGCGGTGGCGTACACTGGATGGATATCGGGCTTCATGGGACTGTCTCGGAAGATTCTTGGGTAGCTGCGAAGTATATCTAAATCGGACCCCTCAAACAAGTTAGCCGTTCAGCTGGCAGTGCGTCTGCTTGGCAACGGCTGGCAGCAGTCGCCGCGCGAAGCACACGGCCCGCGCAGATGCCTGAACTATGCCCCCCGGGCCGCGACGGATCTCTAGAACGAGGCCTTGGCGGGTAGCTGTGGCTCGGCCACGTACTTCACCGGAATTTGGCCGGTGAGCGCGCGCAGCCACGCATGAATGTCCTGCACCTGCGTCGCGGTGAGGGCCACGCCCAACTGGTAGCGACCCATCATCACGATCGCCGAATCGAGCGAGCCCACCGATCCGTCGCTGAAATAGGGACCGGTCTTGTCGACGTTGCGCAGCGTGGGCACCTTGAACACGTACCGATCGCCGGGCGCCTTGGTTACCGCGATCCGCCCGCTGTCGGCGGTGGCCGGCCACGGGTGCACCAGGCCCGCCTTCTGGAACGTCTGGCCGCCCACGTACGCGCCCGCATGGCACGCCGTGCACCCCGCGGCGATGAACGTCCTCACGCCGCGCTTCTCCTGCACCGTGAGCGCTGCGGTATCGCCCTTGAGGTACGTGTCCCAGCGGCTCGGCGTCACCAGGCCGCGCTCGAACGCCCCGATGGCGCGCCCCACGTTGTCGTAGGTGATCGGATTGGATTCGCCCGGGAAGGCGGCCGCGAACGTTACGCGATACTTCGCCGACGTCTTGAGGTGTTCCAGCACCGCGCCCGTGTCCGGCATTCCCATCTCGTCCGGATTGAGGATCGGCCCCTTGGCCTGCGCCTCGACGTTGGGGGCGCGGCCGTCCCAGAACTG
>JADGQV010000034.1 GCA_017881465.1 Gemmatimonadaceae bacterium | reverse complement strand
TCCACCTTCTCCACGCCCGGCAGCTTCTTTACTTCCGTCTCGGCGTTTGTCATCAGCTCCGGACCCGACGGACACGCGGGCGATGTGAGGGTCATGTCGACCTTGACGGTCGTGCCGTCGACCGCGATGCCGTAAACCAACCCCAGGTCCATGATGTTGAGCTGGAGGTCCGGATCCTTGACGCGTCGGAGCGCGAGCTTGACCTGGTCCTCGGACACGACCCCGCTCGTGGCAGGGGCTTCAGTCGGAGTTGGGGTAGTTACTGATTCGTCGCTCATTCAGGATTCCGTGTTGACTACCGTATAATCACCAGTTGGACCTCGCTGAAACAAGAGCGGGCGCCCTTTCGGGCGCCCGCTCTTTATCCGTTTGAACCTGGCTCAACGGCTCTTCTTGGAGCTCTTTGTTGCCGACGCCTTCTTGCCGGAGGCACTCTTCTTCGCAGAGCTGGCGCGGCTTCTCGAGGTGGCGCTGGCGATCGAGTGGTGACGGGATGAGCCGTGGCGGCGTCTCGACGCGCGCGGCGGCGGATTCCAGCCCACTTCACGGTCGGCGCGGAAGGCTTTGGATCCTGAGGCGAGCTTCGGCCCGTCGAGGACGGAGAGTACCGCCGCATCCGATAGATCGGCGCGGACATCGGCGATGACTTTCGCCGGCCTGAGCGCACGCGCCGCGTGCACGCGGTTGGTGAGAAGGATCACGAACATCTCGCGCTCGGGATCGATCCACATCGAGGTGCCGGTGAATCCGGTGTGGCCGTAGGCGGTCGGTCCGAGGTATCGGCCCGATCCGTAGTCTCCCTCAGCCGTGTCCCAGCCGAGCGCACGGTGGCCGAACGCCCTCGAGGTGAAGAGCTCGACGGTCGGCTTGCTGATGATCTGGACGCCGTTGTACTCGCCGCCATTGAGCATCATTTGCGCGAACACCGAGAGGTCGGCCGCGGTACTGAAGAGACCAGCGTGTCCCGCCACACCACCCAGAGCGTAGGCGTTTTCGTCGTGGACCTCGCCTCTCAGCGGGTAGCCGCGGGGCGGGGTGACTTCCGTGGGAGCGATGCGGTAGCGCAACGAATCGGCGGGACGATACATCGTCTCGTTCATGCCGAGCGGCTCGAACACCCGGCGCGTCAGGAACTTGTCGAGCGGCTCGCCGGAGACGACCTCGACCAGGAGTCCCAGAACATCGGCACCGAGATCGGAGTAGATGTACTGGGCGCCGGGACGGCCCTCTAGCGGAGTGCTCAGAACCAGGGCGCGCGCTTCGAGCGGGGTCTGGGCGATGCGCCAGATATCCCTGCCCGCCGGGAGCCCGGAGGTGTGGGTGAGGAGCTGGCGGACGGTGACCTTGTCCTTGTCGCCGCCCCCGAATGTGGGGATGTAGTTAACGACCGGGTCGTCGAGCCCGATCTTCTTTTCGTCGTAGAGAATCATGATCGCCGTAGTGGTGCCGACGACCTTGCTTAGGGATGCCACATCGTAGATCGTGCGCTGGGCATCGACCGGCGTGCTGTTCTCGCTCCAGGAGAGCTTGCCGAAGCCTTTCTCGAACACCGCCGCGCCCTTTCTGCCCACGATGACCGAGGCACCGGGGTAGCCGCCAGCCTTGATTCCGCGCTCAACGACACGCTCGATCGCGCCGAGACGGCTGCTGGACATCCCGACCTCAGTCGGTGACTTGACCGGCAGGCCGTTGCCCGCTCGGGTCATCGTCAGGGCAGTAAGAATGACTCTAAGCAACGCTAACTCCTTGAACTACTGTAATTTGTACACTCCGCGAAGACCGAAGTTCCAACCCGGCCGGGATAGAGACCTGCTGCTCCGCGGGAAAGGCGAGGCGTACGCTTGCAAACGATTGCGTAGAGGGAAAGTCACCGGTTCTCAGAGGAAACTTTAGTCAGGTGTGCAGTGACTAATCAAGAGTCCGAGATGCCATTCGATCAACTCGACCTCAAGCGCGCGATAGCCGGCGACGAGAGGGCGATGCAGCGGCTTTGGTCGCAGCATGCGCCTCACATCGATGCCGTCGTTCGCAGGCTATGTGACGATTCCGAGCTGGCCGCTGACATCTCGCAGGAGGTCTGGATGCAGATCTTCCGGGCACTCCCAAGCTATCGGGGCGACTCGCAGTTCGGAACATGGGCCCACCGCATCGCGGTAAACCGCACTCTGAATGCATTACGCAAAATCAGGCGCATCGCGAAACTGGAAGTGGACATCGAAGATGACTCCGCGGTGACCGAGCAGGATAGCGACCGGACATTCGTGGCGGAGTCGATCGAGCGGGCGATGACCAAGCTGTCGCCCGGGGCCAGGGCGGTGTTCGTGCTTCATGATATCGAAGGGTACACGCACGGCGAGATCGGAGAGGAGCTCGGAATCACGTCGGGCGGATCGAAATCGCAATTGTTCAAGGCGCGCGCCAAGCTGCGGAAGCTGCTCGCGAATCTAGTGGATGAATCATCAACCGTCGCAGCAAAGGGGAAGGGACATGTCGCACCTGTCTGAAGAGCAGCTGGACCAGATCATCGCCGAGGAGCGCTCGCGCGAGCAGGCACCGCTCAACGAATGGCGAACGATCGCCGCGAGAGCGCGAGAGGAAGGTCTCATTCGCGAATCACAATCGTCGCGAAGGTGGGCGTCCAGCCAACCATGGCTGCAGTCTGCCGCGGCGGTACTGCTCCTTGTCGGCGGAATCGCGATTGGCCGGGCGACGATAGCTTTGCCGAGCGCAGTCGAAGGCTTGGCGGTCAACGCGACGCCGCCGGCGACGACGGCTTCGACTGCCAGCGCGAACGGGTCATCCGGTTCGGCCCCGAGCAATGCGACCTTCGCGTCCGTGGACGAGGCGTCGGCCACGCTCAATCAGGCAGTCGACGCGTATCAGCGCGCGTCAGAGTTCCTCGCCGTCAATAATGCGTCGGTGGGCAGCAGGGACAGCGTGGCGATGTACTCGGCGCGAGCGGCGGCACTCGACAAGATCGAGAACGCGACGGTGAGCGCGCTGCGGACGGCGCCGCACGATCCGGTGCTCAACCAGTACTACCTGGCGACGATGGGTGCGCGCGTGGCCACGCAGCAGCTGGTCGCACGTCCGGTTGGACTGAGGGGGTTCTAGGCTAATGGTTAGCGGGATGAAGATCTCAACGTCGAGAAATGCGTCGTGGCTCGCGTTGGCCTTGATCGCATCGCTCACACTGCCCTTCGGAGGCCAGGCACAGCGAACGCCGGCGGTGATGGTGCAGCCGCCAACGGGCTGGTTCGGAGTGAGGATCTCGGACCAGGCAATGATCGATGAGCGTGGCAATGCGTTCTTTGACTCATATCCAGTGGTCACGAGCGTCGACTCTGCTTCGCCCGCGGCGAAAGCTGGTGTACAGCCGGGTGATGTGTTGCTCACATTCAATTCGCACGACATGCGCGGGGGCTCGGTGGAGCTCAGCAAGTGGCTCAAGGCCGGCGCGCCGTTCGTGCTTAGAATCAGGCGCAACGATGCGACGCGCGTCATCAGGGGAACGCTCGAGAGACGTCCCGAGAACTGGGAACAGCAAATGATCGTCGAGCTCACGGTGCCGGAGATCATGGAGCAGCGAAGCGGAGCGATTTCCCGCGCGCCCATTCAACAGACCGGAATGATCCGCACCCGCATGCCTGCGCCTGACCCGCTGCCCTCGGTTCTTGGGCCGGCGCTGGGATATGGAGGCGGGGTCTATCCGTTCGCGGGCGCCGAGTTCACGGCGCTGAACAAAGACCTCTCCGACGCGCTCGGCGTGAAGCCCGAAGGCGTGTTCGTGACGAGCGTGGTCGAAGGCTCCGCGGCGAGGACGGCCGGACTACGTGGCGGCGACGTCATCGTGAAGGCGGACAGCATAAAGATCGAGAGCCCGATCGATCTCGTGCGCGCGATCAGGGGCGCCGATGAGACCGATCACACGATCGACCTGCAGATAGTCCGCAAGCGTAAGAACCAGACGCTGGTGCTTCGCTGGTAACTTCCCGGCCAGGTAATGGGCGCCAACCGGCAATCGCGTTTCCGCTTTCTGATCTGTTCGACGCGAGAAGAACACATCTACGCAGGCCCAGAACGCCAATGGACTAGCTCCCCGCAAACCAGCTGCAAGGCTTACAGCCCCTTGCTTCGGTATTGTGGATGCAAGGGCGCCGGCTACGGAGTCGGAAGCTTCCTCGTTTCGGGCAGCAGCGATGCGTGAATCGCAATCGCGGCCACAGCCCCACTGGCTGCGGCGACGATCGCCATCTGCGGGCCCGGCGCAATGTCGCCCGCGGCGAAGACATTCTTCACCGAAGTGTGATTGCGCTCGTCAATGACGAGCCGCCCCATCTCGTCGCGCTTGCATCCGAGCTGCGCACCGAGGTCGTCGGAAGGATATTGGCCGATCGCGAAGTAGAGGCGCTCGCAGTCGAGCGACATCGCGCCTTCCAGCTCTATCCCCGTGATTTCACTGGCTTTCGACAAGATGCATTTGATCGGCGCCTCCAGTACCGGGATATTGAGCGCCTTGAGCTTGTCGAGCAGGATCTGGCTCATCTCCGGCTTCTCGCCATGCGTGCATATAACGATCTGTCCGGTCCAGGTCGTGAGCGCGAGCGCCATTCCAACGGCCTTGCGCCCTTTGCCGACGACGACGGTCTTCTTATCCCGCGTCTCGTAACCGTCGCAGTCGGGGCACACGTGAACGGTCTCGCCATAGCAGCGCTCGAGCCCGGGAATGTCGGGCCAAGAATCCTTGATGCCGATCGCGAGCAGAATTCTGCGGGCTTCTATCGTCGGTCCATCGCGAAGGCAAATGGCGAACAGCTCACCAGTCTCATTGATCGCCTGATCGACGATGCCGCTCACGAACTCGACTCCGTACTTGGCGCACTCGGCGCGACCGAGCATGCGGAGCTCGGGAGAGCGGATGCCCTGATGGCCGAGGTAGCCGTTGATGCCGCGTGTCTCCCAGTTGCGGGGATCACCGGAGTCGACGACTACGACTTTGTGGAGATAGCGGGCGAGCCAGAGCGCGGCGCAGAGTCCGGCGGGACCGCCGCCGACTACCGCAACATCGTATGGTTGTGCGGGCATGTAGGGTGGGGGTGCAAGTTCGATTCCCTGCACCACTCGGGATTAGATTTCTACGTGTCTCCTGCCACGAAAGATCGTGTCGTAGCGATCCTCGAGGGCTTGAGACCGAAGTGATCCGCGCCGACCTTCGAATTCTGAGCACTGAACCCTTCCTCCCGATTCCCGGATGAAAATCGCGGTTCTCGACCCCGCCAGCGGCATCGCCGGAGACATGTTCCTCGGCGCCCTCGTCGACGTCGGGCTCGACAAGGCCTGGCTCGAGCGACTGCCATCCGCGCTGGGATTGTCGGGAGTCGATGTTCGCATCACCGACGTGCAGCGCTCGCAAGTTCACTGCGTCAAGGTGGACTTCGAGATTCCGCCGCAGCCGCATGGCAGAGCGGTCTCGGAGATCCATCGGCTGATCGATGCGGTAAAGATTCCGAAAAAAGTCGCGCGCTCGGCTCACGCGGCGTTCGAGGCGATTGCGGCGATAGAGAGCGCGATCCACGGTGTCGCGCCCGACGAGCTGCATCTGCACGAAGTTGGAGCGGTCGACGCGATTCTTGACATCGTCGGGTCGATCTGGGGCGTCGAGATGCTGGGCATCGAGTGCATTTACAACACGAAAGTCGCACTTGGTGACGGCACGGTGAAAACCGCGCACGGCGTCCTGCCCGTGCCCGCTCCGGCGACGATACGTTTGCTTGAGGGATTCAACGTCCGGCACGGGCCGCCGGGATCGGGAGAGCTCACGACGCCGACGGGAGCCGCGCTCTTGCGCGTTCTGTCGAAGGGTGCGCCTCCGCAGGAATATACTCCCCGACAGAGCGGTTACGGCGCCGGCACGCGCGACATCCACGGGCAGCTCAATGCGCTCCGCATAATTCTCGGCGAAGCCGCCGTCGATCATCACGATCACCACCATCATCATCGCCACGAGCACGTGCACACGGAGCATCTCCATGTGTTGAGCGCGGACATCGACGACATGTCGCCGGAGGAGCTCGCGGGCGCCGCCGATGTCCTGCGGGCCGAAGGCGCGCTCGACGTAGTGCTTCTGCACACGACGATGAAAAAAGGGAGACTTGGTACTCGCATCGAGGCACTGGTACAGACATCGGATCTCGCGCGGCTCGAGGAGAAGATCTTCATTCAGTTCACGACGCTGGGAGTGAAGACGTTCGACGTGGTGCGGAATGCGCTCGAGCGTGAGTCACGTCTCGTTCGATTCGATGGACGGGACATCCGGGTCAAGGTCGCGACACTTCCGGACGGCACGCAGAGGGCGAAGCCCGAGTTCGACGATCTGCGGCGCGTCGCCGAAGAGACCTCGCGACCGCTGGCCGAGATCCGGTCGGAGGTGATGAGGGCGCTCAACGCGGCCGATCTCGCTTCATCCGCGGCGCGAGGAAAATAAGTTGGATCTCGAGGACAGACTCATCGCGGCAATTCGCCTGACCGCTCACGACCGCGTCGCCTACGTCTGCTACTCGGGCGGCATCGACTCGACCGTCGTGCTCGCGGCATCGGTGCGAGCTGGGATCGAAACCGTCGCTCTGCTTGGCGTAAGTCCTTCACTCGCCGCAGCGGAGCGCGCCGACGCGCATCGGATCGCCAACGAGATCGGCGCGCGCGTCGAGGAAGTCGAGACCAACGAGATGGAAGTCGCCGGATATCGGGCGAATGCCGGTGATCGCTGCTATTTCTGCAAGGGCGCGCTGTTCGACACGGTTCGGGCACTCGCCGCGACGAGAAACTCGGAAGAGGTGACCTTCGTGGGAACGCACGTCGATGACCTGGGTGAGCACCGGCCCGGGCTCCAGGCGGCGATGGAGCATGGAGTCGTCGCCCCGCTAGTCGACGCTGGATTCAACAAGTCGGACGTACGCGCACTCGCGCGGCAATGGAATCTGTCGAACGCCGAAAAGCCGGCTGCGCCTTGTCTCGCCAGCAGGGTGCCGGTCGGAATCGAAGTGACTCCGGAGAAGCTCGCGCAGATCGAAGCAGTGGAAGAATTTCTGCGTCTGCACGATGTGTGGCCCGCGCGCGCGCGCTGGCACGAGGCCGTCGTTCGCCTGGAGATCCCGGCCGAGATGTTCGAGCGTGTCGTCACGGATCCGTTCCGGGAAGAGCTGCGACGGGCATGCAGGAAGGCCGGATTCAAGTTCGTCGCGCTCGATTTGGGCGGACTCCAGAGCGGAAGTCTCTCGCTTCCCATGGTGGCGTCATGACGCAAGTTCGCTGGGACCACGATCGCGAGTCGCGCACAGGGGTTCCAGAAGTCGTTTATGGTCCCGGAAAGAAGCCCGCGCATCTGCGTCAGATCTTTGAGAACACGAACGAGCTTCGGATGGCGTCGCGTTTGAGCGAGGAGCAGATGGAGGTCCTCAGGGATCTTGCGACCATCTATCCGGAAGCGCGCATGGCCGTCCGCAACCCTCGCGCAAAGAGGAACATGCCGGTGGTGCCGGTCGTCACCGCGGGAACCGCCGACATCCCGGTTGCCCTGGAAGCGGTGACTACTCTCGACGCGATGGGTATCCCGACGTCGACTCACTTCGATGTCGGCGTCGCGGGGATACATCGCCTTCAATCCATTTTGCCGGAACTTGCTGCGGCTCGCGTGTGCATCGTCGTCGCGGGAATGGATGGGGCGCTGCCGGCAGTCATCGCGGGACTACTCCGCGCACCGGTAATCGGAGTTCCCACTTCCGTCGGAACCGGCGTTGCTCAGGGCGGAATGGTCGCGCTCAACACGATGCTCGCCAGTTGCAGCCCCGGCGTCGCGGTTGTGAACATCGACAACGGATTCGGCGCGGCGTGTCTCGCTCTCAAGATCATCGGAAGCGACGCGCCGGACTGAAACAGAGAGAGCGTTACGAATAAAAACACGGTCTTCTCGCGCCAAGTTAGAAAAATGGAATGGAGAGTGCGCACAGAGTTTCCTGATTCCCCGACCCGGAGAGCACATGCAACCCCCTGATGCCATCGACCCGCAGCTGTTCGACGCAGGATTGTTCCTCATCCGGCTCATTTTCGGCCTGGTCTTCGCGGCTCACGGCGCGCAGAAGCTCTTCGGCTGGTTCGGCGGGTACGGACTTGCCGGCACCGGCGGCTTCATGGAGTCGCTCGGATTCCGTCCCGGCAAGACCTTCGCAAGCGTAGCCGGGCTCGGAGAGTTCGTCGGCGGCCTGCTGCTCGCTCTCGGATTTCTTGGAGCGGTGGGTCCAGCGTTGATGCTGTCCGTGATGCTCGTCGCATCCATCGCCGTGCACGGGAAAAACGGACTCTTCAGTTCGAACAATGGCATAGAGCTGCCATTGCTCAACGCAACCGCCGCGGTCGGACTAGCGCTCGCCGGGCCCGGTCGTTATTCGCTCGACGAAGCGCTCGGCGATTACAGGCTGTTGACGCCGAAGGTGACCTGGATACTTCTGGCACTGGGTTTGATCGGCGGAATCGCAAATCTTGCAATGCGACGTCCGTCACCTGGCAGTCCCGCCGTCTGACACTGATGGCGCTGAACATGGCGACGGCTGGGTCGGGTTAACATCTGTTAGGGGGGGGTCCGCCACATAGATGCAGATCGGCATTTACACATTCGCCGAAACGACTCCCGATTCCGGCAGCGGTCGCACCGTCAGCGCCGCTCAGCGGCTTCGTGACCTCATCGAGGAGATCGAGCTCGCCGACCAGGTCGGGCTCGACGTGTTTGGGGTCGGCGAGCATCATCGCCCCGACTTCGCGGTTTCGGCTCCCGCGGTGGTCCTGGCCGCCGCTGCCGAACACACGAAAAGAATCCGCCTGACGAGCGCCGTCACGGTTCTAAGCTCCGACGATCCGGTACGCGTATTTCAGGACTTCGCCACGCTCGACCTGCTCTCTGGCGGCCGCGCCGAGATCATGGCGGGGCGAGGGTCGTTCATCGAATCGTTTCCCCTCTTCGGCTACGACCTCGATGACTACGACGAGCTGTTCGGCGAAAAGCTGGAGCTGCTGCTCAAGCTCATTGAAGGCGAGCGCGTGACGTGGTCGGGTGAGCACAGGGCGTCGCTGCAAAACCTCGGAGTCTATCCTCGTCCACTTCAGGACAGACTCCCGGTCTGGATCGCGGTCGGAGGCACACCGCAATCCGTCGTGCGTGCCGCGACACTTGGCTTGCCGATAGCGCTCGCAATCATCGGCGGCGCGCCGGAGCGGTTCGCGCCCCTCGTCTCGCTGTATCGCGAAACGGCCCTTAAAGCCGGACGTGATCTTTCGAGCCTCGCGGTGAGCATTAACTCGCACGCTTACATCGCCGACGATTCGAAGCAGGCCGCCGACGAGTTCTTCCCGTCGTACGCCTACGTGATGACGAAGATCGGGCGTGAGCGTGGTTGGCCCCCGACGACGCGCGAGCAATTCGAGATGCTTCGCTCGCCGCGCGGCTCGCTGCTCGTCGGGAGTCCGCAGGAAGTGATCGACAAGATTCTTCTCGAGTACAAGATCTTCGGGCACCAGCGCTTTCTCGCGCAGATGAGTGTGGGCACGATGCCGCACGCCAAGGTCATGAGGTCGATCGAGTTGCTCGGGACGAAGGTCGCGCCCGTGGTGCGGCGGGAGACCGAAACAATCGCATCGGGTACGCAGAGCGCGAGCGCCGCGGCGACACGATGACGGAAGCGACGCAGAATCCAGCTGCCCCCGCCGCGCTCAGTCATCGTCAGATACTGATCGCGTTCAGCGGTCTCGTCCTGGCGATGCTGCTCGCCGCGCTCGACTCCACAATTGTCTCGACCGCGCTCCCGACGATAGTGAGTGAGCTGGGCGGACTCGAGCACCTGGCGTGGGTCGTGACCGGGTATCTGCTGGCGCAAACCATCATCACGCCGGTCTACGGCAAGCTTGGCGACCTGTACGGGCGAAAGATCGTGATGCAGTCGGCGATCGTGCTCTTTCTCGTGGGTTCGGCGCTGTGCGGACTGAGCCAAAACATGACGCAGCTGATTGTGTTTCGCGCGATCCAGGGCCTGGGCGGCGGTGGGCTCGTCGTCACGACCCAGGCTGTCGTGGGAGACATCGTGCCGCCGCGTGACCGCGGACGCTACCAGGGAATCTTCGGCGCCGTCTTTGGCCTCTCCAGCATCGCCGGCCCCTTGCTGGGCGGCTATTTCACCACGCACCTGTCGTGGCGGTGGATCTTTTATGTCAATCTGCCGGTCGGTATCGCCGCGCTGGTAGTGCTGGCCGTGACGCTCCCGTCGCTCTCATATCGGGTCGCTCGAGCCATCGATTACGCGGGTGCCTCGCTCCTCGCCGTGGTGCTGAGCAGCATCACGCTTCTATCGGATCTGGGCGGAACGGCTTATCCGTGGTCATCGCCGGTGTCTATCGGATTGATCGCCGTTTCGCTGCTGTCACTGGTGCTCTTCACGATGGTCGAGCGCAAGGCCGCCGAGCCCGTGCTGCCCTTGCATCTTTTCCAGCGGCAGACGTTCGTGGTCACCTCCGTCGTCGGGCTGATCGTTGGATTTGCTCTATTCGGATCCGTCACCTACTTCCCGCTCTATCTGCAGGTCGTGAAGGGCGTAACTCCGACCGCGTCGGGAATGCAGATGGTGCCGATGATGGGCGGCATGCTGGTTACGTCGATCATGTCGGGCCAGCTGATCAGCCGCACCGGTCGCTACAAGATATTTCCGGTGCTCGGCACCGCGGTCATGACGGTGGGACTCTTCCTGCTGTCGCGCCTCACGCCGCAAACTACGGACGCCACCGCGTCACTGCTAATGCTCGTGCTTGGCGTCGGACTCGGAATGGTGATGCAGGTTCTCGTGATCGCGGTGCAGAACGATGTCGAGTACCATGATCTCGGAGTGGCGACTTCCGGGGCGACGCTGTTCCGGCTCATCGGCGGATCCCTCGGCACTGCGATTCTCGGAGCAATATTCGCGGCGCGACTGAGCGTGAACCTCGTCCGCCTGCTGCCTCCCGGCACGGTGGCGAATGAAGCGGCGCGCAACATGAGCGTACAAGCGCTGCTGCAACTCCCGCCTCCGGCTCGCGCCGCGTACGCGGCAGCGTTCACGGCGTCGCTAGACACCGTATTCCTCATCGCCACCCTTGTGTGCGCGATTGGATGCGTTCTCGCGTGGTTCCTCCCGGAGCGGCCGCTTCGAGCAACCGTTGCGGCGTCGGCGCGCGATGCGGGAAACGAGGCCGGCGAGGCATTCGCTCGCCCGTCGGACGAGGATGCCGTCGCCGCGCATCTGTATGCTGCCCTCTCCTTGCTCGCCGATCGTGATGTGCAGCGCGCGCACATCGAGCTGATCGTCGCGCGCGCCGGAGAGACTCTGAGCGCGCGCGCGGCCTGGCTTCTCGTTCAAGTCGAGCGTGAGCCGACGGTGTCACCGTTCGAGCTCGCGCGCCGCCGCGGGATCCCGGCTGAGCGTGCGCAGGCTGCTCTCGAGGAGCTGCGAAGGCGCGGACTGGTCACCATCCCGCGCGCGGATTCGACCACCCATTCCGAGCTCACCGCCACCGGGTGCCAGGTGCTCGAGCGTCTCGTTTCGGCGCGACGCGCGCATCTCTCGGAGCTGGCCGAGGAGTGGGATCCTACACGTGAGGGCGACGCGGGGGCCTACCTGCGGAAGGCAGTCCAGGATCTCGTGCCTGATGCGAGGCACGTGGGCTGAGTTCAATAACGCGACCGTTCCTGATTCGTTCGAGCGCCCACGCGGCGTGCTCCGCGACGAGCGGCTCCGGGTCGTCGAGCGCCGCGACGAGCGTCGCCACGTCGTTAGCCGTTCCAATGTTGCCGAGGACTGTCGCCGCGTTACGCGCGAGTCCCCGCCGCTTCGCGCGTTTCATCGGCGACCCTTTGAAATCTCGGCGAAATGAGTCGTCATCCATCGACAGAATCCTTCTCGCCACCGCCCGCGCATCGCCGTCGAGAATGTCGCGCCGGCGGAACGGTTCTTCGCGAATATCCTGGGAGAATCGCACGTTCCAGGGACAAACGTCCTGGCAGATGTCGCAACCGTAGACGAGACCGCCGATCTTCTCGCGCTGCTCCGGCGGAATCGCGCCCTTTGCCTCGATCGTGAGGTAGGAAATGCACTTCGTGGCGTCGAGCACGCGTGGCTCGACGAAAGCATCCGTTGGACAGGCGTCCAGACAGCGAGTGCAGCTGCCGCATCGATCTGCCTCGAATGGCGCGTCGGGCGCGAGATCGACGTCAACCAGAAGGACGCCGATGAAGAAGAACGATCCAATGCGCGGATTGATAAGGTTTGTGTTCTTCCCGAACCATCCGAGCCCGGCGCCACGCGCTAGATCGCGCTCGAGAATGGGACCGGTGTCGACATAAGCCTTACCGCGAACCGGGCGAAGGGCCTCCAACTCGAGCCAGCGATGGAGTTCATCGAGCCGGGCCGTCATGACGTCGTGGTAGTCGTCTCCCCGGGCATAACGTGCGACAGGCCCGCTCGGCTCACGACCGCCGTAATTCAAACCGACGACGATCGCGCTTGTTGCACCGGGAACGGGCAGACTGGAGTCGCGGCGCTTAGCCGCGCCGCGCAGGAGATAGTCCATCTCGCCCGCGTATCCGCTCTCGATCCACGAGTCGAACGCGTCGGCCGCCTCCATCGGGCCGAGCGAGGTGATACCGACGAGATCGAACCCCAACCCGTACGCCTGCGCCTTGACCGAATTTTCGAGGGACAATGCCTCGGCAATGGCGGTAGTCATTCGTTTACACTCGCCCAGCGGGCATAACGCTCGACGTCAGTGACGGAAGGGACCGCATCGTAGTCCCCATATGCGGTGTACATGCGCCAGCGGAGATACGTGGGATCGGGCAACGGAAGAAAGGGAAACTGACGGTACCAGGCGTTGGATCTGAATCGCCAGGTGATCCGGATCAGATCGAGCGCAAGTCGCGGACGGCGTGTTGTCCGCAACGCCAGTCGGAACGCGAGTCGTAGCCAGGGCATGTGCCTCCTAATATATAGAAGAGGTCATGCCGCACTCCGACGCGCACGTGCTGGGCCTCATCTCCGACACGCACGGGCTGATTCGCCCGGGCGTTCACGACGCCCTGACGGGAGTAGAGCTGATTCTTCACGCCGGTGATGTGGGTGGCTCCGCGATTCTCGACGAGCTGCGTCTGATCGCGCCGGTCAAGGCGGTGTTCGGCAACACCGACCCGCCCGGCGAGCCCGGGCTGGCCGAAGAGATCGTCCTCGAGGTCGGTGGATTACGCGTGCACGTCAGCCACGGTCACGAGGTCGGGAGTCCCACGCCGGCGAACCTGGCCGTGCGCTATGATGCGGATGTCGTCGTCTACGGTCACACGCACCGGCCGCTCGTCACACGGCATGACGGAAGGCTTTTCGTCAATCCTGGATCGGCCGGCGCGAAGCGTTTCAATATTTCCCCATCTGTTGGAAAATTGATCATCGCGAACGGAATAGCAGAGGTGGAGATCATTGACGTCGCTTGAGCTGATGGAGGAAGAAGTGCAGGTGTGGGTGGCGTCGCTCGACGTGACCGACGAGCGGTTCGACACCCTCGCGCGAGTGCTGCCCTCCGAGGAGAAGGACCGCGCCGCGAGCCTCACGCCGATTGCGGCGCGACGGTTCGTCGTCGCGCGCGGTATTCTCCGTACTCTGCTCTCCGGTTTTACCGGTACATCCGCGGAAAAGCTGCGCTTCAGCTACGGGAATTCCGGGAAGCCTTCGCTCATCGATCGCGACGACATCCACTTCAACATCTCGCACTCGGCTGATCTCGGCCTGTTCGCGTTTGCGCCGGATCGTCCCGTCGGCGTGGATGTGGAGAACGAGCGGCCGGTGAGACGCCTGCTCGACGTCGCCCAGCGTTTCATGTCCGACGACGAGCTCCGGTCACTCGTCGACACCGCGCCCGACGAGCGAGATGCAGCATTTCTGAAGTCGTGGGTCGTGCGCGAAGCGCGTCTCAAGGCGGAAGGGAAAGGCGTTTGGTCGGGATCGGAACACGTCGACCCACGCCCGAACCTCACACACAAGCTCTTCGCGCCGCGCCCCCGCTACATCGCCGCGATCGCGGCTCCGGAATCCGACTGGAGGCTCTACACCTGCGCCATGAAGGGCTAGCGGGTGCGAGAAACGTTCACCTGAAAAAGCCTGTCCCCGGCAGGGCCGTGTCATACCGTTACCTCGCCGGGCTTTGCGCTCGCCACGTACAGCCAATTTATTTAAATGCCTGGCCCCGGGGACGGTGTCACGGGGCCGGTTGCGGCTCCGACCTGGATCCAACTCGACGAGGAGATAGGATGCGGAAGATTTCTGGTTTGTTTGGTGCGCTGATTCTTGTGCTCACAACGCTCTCATGCGGTGGCTCGACGGCTCCCGGTGGCGGCGGATGAGGAGGTGGCGGTGGTGGCGGGGGCGTCTGCACAGTCACTTTCTGCATGACCACCAGTAACACATTCTCGCCCACGGCCCGGACGGTTGCGGTCGGCACTACCGTCACCTGGCGGAACGACGGGAATACCTCGCACAATGTCACTTGGGACGATGCGGCTGGCAGGAATGCGGCGCTTCAGGGCGATGGGACAAGCGACATCGCCGATTTCGCCAGTGGTGTCTCGCACACACGTCTTTTCAACACTGCCGGCGTTTACGGCTTTCACTGTACCATCCACCCTGGGATGAACGGAACACTCACCGTCCAGTAATCATCGGTTAGAAGAAAGAGACTCCGTCCAGGGTCTTCGGAGCCGTGATGCCGAGCGCGGCGAGAGCGCTCGGCATCACATCCACCGTGCGCCGGGGTATCCCCGTCGGCGCGCGGTTCAACAGCAACGGCACGAGCATGTGCTCCCGATGCAGCGCTCCATGCGACGAGACGTGTGGAATCGGCTCGTACCTGGCCCGGTAATCCCAGTCCCTCGCGGCTGAAAGAATAATGTCGCCGCTCCGCGGGCACGCGACGAGATGCGCGATCTGCACGAGCGCATCGGGATAGTCAGTGTCGATTGTGAGATCGTACGCTTCGCTGTCGCCGAGGAAATTCTGCCCCCCGATTCCGAGCGGATCACCGCTCTTGGGCGCGTAGGAATATCTGGACTCGCTCCATGCAAGCGTCGCGCTCCCCCGGCCCCGCCCGCGAATCTCGCACGAAGCAGGACCGGTGGGGAGAAGCAGCAGATCGACCGATTGGCGGGAGAGGAGCCTCTCCGACAGATCGTTCCATCTGCCACCGAGCGCCGGCCACCACGGGCGAGTCTTCTGATCGATGTTCAGGTACAGGTGCGCCATCGCGTTGCCGCTCACCATCACGGCGATGTCGGCGGAAGTATTGAATGCCCATGGATGCGAGAGAGTGCTGTATCCCCACTCGGAGAGCAGCGCGACGAGATCCTCGTGCTCGCGCACCGGCGAGTGTCCGTGATCGCTTCCCACCCACAGGCTCATTTTCTTCCACCGTCCATCGCGCTCCGCATCGGAGCGGATCTGCGCGACAGTGTCATCCACGATCCGCATCGCATCGCTGACGATCTGCGCATCATGACCCTCGGCGTGGGATGTCTTGTCGATTCCGGTCAGAGCGATGAAAGCGAATCTCGTTCGCTGCCTGCGCAGGCGCAGCGCAGCTTCCTCTCCCACCAGCCGGTCGATCGCCAGCCAGCCGCGCACATTGCCGCGAAAGTGGGCGGCGGCCGCGCGCGCAACGAACGCCGGGCTCTGACCGATGCGCTCACGGCGCCGAAGGCCCCGCCCGATTACGCTCAGCGCGCCGAGGCTCGGCTTGGCGAGCTCGAAGATAGTCGGCGACGCGCGGTCGATGTCGCGATCCACGAACCGCATCTCAGGGCCGACGTAACTCCTCGCGTGCCCCGAAAGTCTCGCGATGCGCCGCGAGCGATCGTACCAGCGAAGCCCGGGCAGTCCGATGCTTCCCGGATATCTTCCCATCAGGAACGGCGCGTACGCCGGACCGGTGACGGATGGGAACGCCGATGTGATCGTGGAGAGGTGTCCTTCTTCCCGCAGTGCCGCAAGCGCCGGCAAATGACCACCGTCGATGGAGCGAGCGAGTGCATCCGGTCTCACCCCATCCGCTATGATCATGACGACCTGCGCGCCATCACCTGGCGGGCTTTGTGCAGACCCACGCAACTTTAGTTTCCCTGTGAAGAGAGCAGCCGAGCCCGCGCCAGCGGCCACCGATGAAGAAAAGAAAAGATAAATCCAAGGCCCGCCCGACGAATCCGGGTGGCATGCGGTCAACGCGGGCGCGCACCGCCGGTGGCAAGAAGCTCAATCCCGAAGTTATGGCCTCTGCCGAGAAAAAGGCGCTCGAGGGACTCAAGCAGAGGACAGAGGAGGGTCATCTCAAGGCAGGGAGAACGCCACCGTCGCAACAGGGCCCGGGAAAATTGGCGGTCACCACGCGCACGATCGACGAAGCCATTCGCGACTCGTCGCCCGTCACTGAAGACGAAAAACTCCTGCAGCAGTCGGGTCCGCGCACCGACTTCACGAGGACCGATCCGTGGCGCGTGCTGCGCATCATGGGGGAGTTCATCGATGGGTTCGACACGCTTGCGTCGGTCGAGAAAGCGGTTACGATCTTTGGCTCGGCGCGCATCGGGCCGGACGACCCCCACTACGATGCGGCCGTGGAAACCGCGCGCCTACTGGCCATAGCCGGCTTCGACATCATCACCGGCGCCGGACCCGGCATCATGGAAGCCGGGAGCAAGGGCGCGCGGCTTGGTGGAGGCCGGTCCATCGGCTGCAACATCGAGCTGCCGTTCGAGCAGGGCGCGAACCCGTACGTCGACACGCTCATTCACTTCAAGTATTTCTTCGTCCGGAAGACGATGTTCATCAAGTACTCGGTGGCGTTCATTATCTTCCCGGGCGGTTTCGGCACGCTCGACGAGCTGTTCGAGGCACTCACACTCATTCAGACGGGGAAGATCTATCGGTTTCCCGTCATTCTCTTCGGGCGCTACTACTGGGCGGGGCTGCTGCGCTGGCTGCAGGCTCGAGTCCTGAGCGAGGGCAAGATCTCGGAGGGAGATCTCGATCTCATGCTCGTGACCGACGATCCGGCCGAAGCGGCGCAGGCGATAATCTCGGCGTACAAGTCGCTGGGCAAGACCGCCGGACAACAGTTCGAGGAAGTCGTGGAAGGACGAGATGGCAAAAGGAAGTAAGGGCAACGGAGAGGGAAGCGAGCGCGGTGGCTTCAAATCGTCGCGTCACGGAAAGGCGTCGGCAGCCGGACCCAAGGCGCAACAGAAGCTCGCGGCGGAAGAGCGGGAGAAACGTGGGGTGCAGCACATCGCGCACGGGGCGAGCCGCTTTCTCAAGGGGCAACGCATCGATCCTCGCCGCATCGATGGGAAAGAGACCGTCGCCGAGCTGATCGAGGGAACATACCTCGCGTACAATGCCGCGCGGCTCCGCGAAGCGTGCCAGCTCTTCACCGAGAAGATGCTCCAGCCCGATGTCACGGTCGGGCTCTCCATCACCGGCGCGCTCACGCCGGCGGGATTGGGAATGTCGGCTCTCATTCCGCTCATAGAAGGAGGATTCGTCGACTGGATCATCTCGACCGGCGCGAATCTCTACCACGACACGCACTTCGGGCTCGGGCTCGCGATGCACCGCGGCAACGCGCAGGAGTCCGACGTCGTGCTGCGCGAGGAAGGAGTCGTCCGCATCTACGACATCTTCTTCGATTACGACGTGCTTCTCTCCACCGATGCTTTCTTCCGGAAGATCATCGCGGGCAAGGAATTCCAGCGAGCGATGTCGAGCGCGGAGTTTCACAACCTCGCCGGCAAATACGTCCGCGAGCGGGAGAAGGCGCTCGGCATCGGGCAGAAGTCGCTGCTCTCGGCCGCGTACTCCGCCGCGGTACCGATCTACACGTCGTCGCCTGGCGACAGCTCGATCGGAATGAACATCGCGGCGCTGGCGCTCGACGGAAACAAGCTGATGCTGGATCCCAACCGCGATGTGAACGAGACGGCTTCGCTCGTTCTCGATGCGAAGCGCGGTGGAGGGAAGAGCGGCGTCATGATCCTCGGTGGCGGGAGCCCCAAGAACTTCATGCTCCAGACCGAGCCGCAGATCCAGGAGGTTCTCGGGATCGACGAAAAGGGACACGACTTTTTCCTCCAGATCACGGACGCACGCCCGGACACGGGCGGTCTCTCCGGTGCGACGCCAGCGGAGGCGGTGAGCTGGGGCAAGATCGATCCTGACCGGTTGCCGGATGCGGTGGTTTGCTATCTGGATTCGACGGTCGCGCTGCCGCTGCTCACGTCCTACGCTTTTGCGCGGCACCAGCCGCGGCCGTTGAAGCGGCTGTTCGACCGGAGGGAGGCGATGATGTCGAAGCTGAAGCAGGAGTACGAGAAGTCCTCGGCTCAGCCGGCTGCCGTCGACCACACGGATTCGAAGCTCCCGCAGCATCGATAGGAGCGGTCGCCGTCCTTCGCATAGCCCTGGTGATTGCCTCCCGCTGGCAGACTCTCTAGCTTGGACTAGCGGGCGCCCGGCCTTCCATCGCGGTCGGGCGCTCGTTTTTTCGATAAAAGCGCAGGACCTTCAGGAAAGGCTCGAGTCGCATGATCGAACAACTCAAGATAAAACTCGGAGAGGAGGCCCAGCGTCTCCAGCACGAGCTGAGCATCACGCTGCCGCAGGAGATTCGCAGAGCCGTCGAGCTGGGCGATCTGCGCGAGAACAGCGAGTACAAGGCCGCGCTCGAGCGGCAGCAGTTCGTGCAGGCGCGCTTGGGCCAGCTGCGCCAGCGCCTGAGCAAGCTGTCGCAGATCGACGTGACCCAGATTCCCTCCGACAAGGTCGGACTCGGCTCGCAGGTGGTGGTGCAGGACGAGAAGACGGGCGAGCGTGAGAGCTTCAGCTTGGTGTTCGGCGACTCGGTGGAGTTCGAGGAGGGGCACGTGAGCATGTCGTCGCCGATCGGGAAGACACTGGTAGGGCGAAGCGTCGGCGAGACCGTTGTGCTCAAGCTTCCGGCGGTGACGCGCCGCCTCAAGATCATCCAGCTCAAGACCATACACGACGCGGCCTAAGTAGCCGCGGGTGTTGGCCGTCGCTTTCGGATTGCCTGTCGCAGCGGCTCGATCCCAGGCCGTCGCGCCCAAGCTCGACGACCCCACGATCGTCGCAATATTCGATGCCGCCAATACGTATGATATGGAGACGGGATCGCTCGCCGTAAGCAAGGGCCATTCGAAGGCGGTTCGTGATTTTGGGGCGATGCTCGTTCGAGACCACCGGAACGTCCGGCAGCAAGGACGAGATCTTGCGAAGTCGCTCAAGGTGACCCCCACCCCACCCCGCGATTTCCCTCTCGCCAAGGCGCACGTCGCGGCCATGCGGTCTCTGCGCGGACTCCGGGGAAGCGCATTCGATCGCGCCTTTCTCAAGCACGAGGTTGATTATCATAACGCGGTGATCGATGACATGACCCATACACTGTTGCCGGCGATTCAAAACGCCCAGGTGAAGGATCTGGTGACGAAGGTTGCACCGGCTTTCGTGGCCCACCGCGACCGCGCGCAGAGCCTCCTCGACCAGCAGAAGTGACAGAGCATTCCGATGAGCTGACAGGCCCCGATCTGGCGAAGGGTGTCGCCGTCAGCAGCATTCACGCGGGTCAGCTCGTCGCCGGTCACGCATTTGGAGAGCCCGTTCTGCTCGTTCATGTCGAGCCGAACTGGTTCGCCGTGGGCGGCAAGTGCACGCACTACGGAGCCCCGCTCGACCAGGGTGTTCTCGTCAGCGAAACCATCCGCTGCCCGTGGCACCACGCCTGCTTCGAGCTGCACAACGGGGCGGCGTCCTGCGCGCCAGCGCTCAACGATCTGCCCTCGTACGATGTCGCAGTCGAGAACAACATCGTACGAGTCACCCGCAAAAGAGATCACGGACAACTGAAGGGAGAGGGCCACCGTGCTCGCGGGTCGCCCGCGCCGGAACGTGTTCTGTTCGAGGCAAAGCCTACGACCGGCCCGGAGTCGGTCGTGATCATCGGCGGCGGCGCCGCGGGGAATGCTTGCGCCGAGATGCTGCGGCGTGAGGCATATCGGGGCCCGGTCACCATCATTGATCCCGATCCCGACGCGCCCTACGACCGGCCCAATCTCTCGAAGGATTATCTGGCCGGAAACGCGCCGGAAGAGTGGCTTCCACTTCACCCCAGGGAGTTTTACGCCGCGCAGCACATCGAGATTCTCTCCGGGCTGAAAGTCACGGAGATCGAAATCCAATCAAGGACGGTGCATCTGAGCGATGGCAGCAGTCGCAAGTACGGCTGCCTGCTCATCGCGACGGGCGCGACTCCCATCCGTCTCGACGTTCCAGGCGGCGATCGCATCGCGTATCTGCGCACTCTCGCGGATTGCCGCGCGATCATCGGAAAGCTTGGTGCCGCGAAGAAAGCCGTGATCATTGGCGCCAGCTTCATCGGTTTGGAAGTTGCCGCATCCCTTGTCACTCGCGGATTGAAGGTGAGCGTAGTCACTCCGGAGATGCTTCCGCTCGAGAGCGTGCTGGGAACCGAGCTGGGAACGCTCATCAGGAATGTTCACGAACAGAAGGGCGTCACCTTCTGCCTCGGCCGCAACGTCACAGCCGTCGACGAGACGAGCGTCGTTATGGACGACGGAACCCGGCTCGATGCGGATCTGGTCATTGCGGGAGTCGGAGTGCGGCCAAACCTGCAGCTCGCCGAATCAGCGGGCCTGATGCTCGATAACGGCCTCGCTGTCAACGAGTTTCTCGAGACCAGCGCCAGCGGCGTCTTTGCCGCCGGTGATGTGGCACGCTGGCCAGACGCGTACTCCGATCTTCGTCTCCGCATCGAGCACTGGGTGGTGGCGGAGCGTCAGGGGCAGGTCGTCGCGCGCAACATGCTCGGTGCCCGAGATCGCTTCGACGACATTCCGTTTTTCTGGAGCGCCCACTACGACAAGTTGTCCATCCAGTACATCGGTCACGTCGAGCGTTGGGACGAAACCAGAATCGAAGGCGATGTGATGAAGATGGACTGCGCGGTTTCCTATATTGTCGGGGGCAGGCGCAAGGCAATGGCAACCATCAACCGCGATCGCAAGAATCTGGAGACGGAAGTGGAGCTGGAAACCGAGCTATTGCTCAAACCGCCGCCAGCCGTCACGCTCGAACCGACGGAGGCCTGACCCAATGGCGACACGACTTTTTCGTGCTGCTCAGACTGACGTAATCGCCGAGACCGATCGTGGCGGTGAGTTTGAGGAGCTGATACGGCGCGAGTTGGAGCTGATAGGTGAGGATCCCGAGCGCGAAGGCCTGCTCAATACTCCCTCACGCGTCGCCAAGGCAATGAAGTTCCTGACCGAAGGCTACAGCTCGAGCGCCGAGGAAGTGGTCGGCGATGGCATTTTCAAGGAAGAGCACGACAACATGATCATGGTGCGCG
>JADGQV010000106.1 GCA_017881465.1 Gemmatimonadaceae bacterium | reverse complement strand
GAGAGGGGTTTCCACGTGGAACGGAAATCCAATCGTTCCACGTGGAAATAGCCTATTGCCCCGCGATGAACCTCCAGCGGGTGCTCACTTCGACGAAGAGCGTTTCCTCTCCCGGATTGATTGGAGTGTCTGCCTGCGCGACAGCGGCTGCGCGAACCGTCATCATTGGGCGCGGTGACGGAGGGGAATAAGCTCCGATATTGATCTCGAGCAGAGTGCCAAGAGATCCGTGCGCCGCACGTGCAGCTGCCTCAGCATCGGCGCGGGCCTTCTCGATTGCCGTTGCAATCGCGCTCCTGCGGGCTGACTCGGTATTGGAAGCGTAAAACTGAAGCGACGTAATCACATTGGCTCCATGGGACAACGCAGCATCGATGACCGGGCCCACTTGGTCTAACTTCCGAACGTCGACGAGAATCGTGTTCGTCACGTTGTAGGCGACGATCACCGGCTCCTTTCCCTGGTCATAACGTTGCTCGGGATAGACGTTGTAGTTGATGGTCGACAGCTGATCGTTGCCTAACCCAAGTGCGCGAAGGGCCCCCAGAACCGATTGCTGCTTGGTCGCGTTTTCAGCTGCTGCGGCCGCGACAGTCGCAGCGCGAGTCTGAACACTCATCTGGATGGTCGCTCGGTCAGGTGCGACCCTCACGTCACCGCGTCCTGTAACCGCAATCTGAGGGATTGCATCAATTGTCGCTCTACTGTCCTGTGTCTGTGCTGTAAGTGGCGTGAATATGGCCGCCAAAACAACTCCAAATCTGATTTTCATAGGCAATATCTCGAAAGGGTGGGATCTTTATATGGAAAGACGTCCATAATCGCATACCTTGCACAGCTGGGTCAGAGCAAATACACGGGCTCAATGTCATGAAACCGGCTCAGGTTCATTCCGATGATTCCCTCAGCTTCGGTACGCATGAACATGTTCGCGAATTTCGCGCTCCCACACAATCTCATCGGCTTGAAGAGACTCCGCGAAAACAGAGCGTTGAGCCCATCGAGAACTAACATTGAAAACCCCATGCCGATTCAGCAGGCGACGGCGTGTGCCTTTCGCTACCTCGGAGCCGAAACCAAGATCCTTGAATTCTTCCTGCGCTGCCGTTGCTTGGTAAAGCTACATTCGTTCGATGGAATCCTCAGACCCGTCGGTCGACCGCGCCACACTGCTGATCGTCGTATCAGCTCTCAGCTTCGGGTCAATTTCTGTCCTCACTGTTCTGACGACGAGCGCTGGCGTTCCTCTCCTTACGGTGATGGCTTGGCGTTATGTCCTGGGAGCAGTGCTCCTTGGCACAACGGCTCGGATAAAGCAGATCCGCTCGCTCCCCAGACAGCGGATCGTTCAGCTCCTCCTGATAGGTGGAGTCGGTCAGGCGCTGATTACCTATCTGAGTCTTCACGCACTCGAGTACATACCGGTTGGGCCGCTCGCCTTTTTGTTTTATACGTATCCGGCGTGGGTAGCGCTACTCGCAGCTATCCGAAGAACTGAGAGATTGACGCCCATACGCGCGTTCGCTCTGATTCTGGCTCTTGTCGGCGTTACGATCATGGTTGGAGCACCAACAGAGAAGCTGAACCCGATTGGTGTGATGCTGGCTCTCGGGTCAGCTCTGCTCTATTCCGCATATCTGCCGGCTCTCGAACACGTGCAGGATGGCATACCTGCCCTGCTCTCGACTTTCCTGCTGATAATTGGAGCAGCAATCTCGTTTCTGGTCGCGGCGCTCTTCCTCGGCGAGCTTTTTGTCCCCAGAGGGGCAGCCGTCTGGTCGAATATTTTTCTGCTGGCGCTCGTGTCGACCGTAATCGCGTTCTCGACGCTCATCAAGGGTCTGTCGGTGCTCGGCCCGGTCAGGACGGCAATCATCGCGACCGTAGAGCCCTTCTTCACGGCAATCCTTGGCGCGTTGGTGCTCGGTAATCAGTTCGGTGCGGCAACACTGATTGGCGGCGTCCTCATTGCCGCAGCGGTGCTAGTGATCGAGTGGAGCTCCACGCGAATCACGGCTACCGCGTAGCTGCCAGGCGTCGGCGCCGCTCGATCTCGATCACGAGGTTCTGCAAATCGCTGGGACTTACACCCGGAATTCGCGAAGCCTGAGCGAGCGAGTGAGGCCTGAGATTCGAAAGCTTCTGACGTGCCTCGAACGACAGTGAGCGCATGTCGCTGTATTCCAGGTCAGGGTCCAGAGAAAAATCACCCATCCTACGCATTCTCTCGGCTTGCGCTCTCTCACGCTCGAAGTAGCCGGCGTACTTGATCTCGAGATCTGCCGTGACGAGTGCCTCGCTGTCCAGGTCTGCTCCCAATCCAACTGCCCGCAACAACCTATCGAGCGGAATCTCCTGACGTCTCGCTACTTCGACGATTCGCACTGCATGCGAGAGTGGAGCGCTGTCGGCGCCAGAGAGAATGGGAGCGGCCTCATCAGGTCTTATGCTAGTCGTCTCAGCCAGGCGCATGGCAGCGTCTTCGTGCTCCAATCGCGCTTTGATGGTGGCATCCTCAAGCTCTGAGTAGATACCGAGCCGCATGCCAATGGGACCGAGACGTCGGAGCGCGTTGTCCTGACGCACGGTAAGTCTGAACTCCGATCGCGAAGTGAAGAGCCTGTAAGGCTCATCCACCCCGCGCGTAACGAGGTCATCGACCAGCACGCCGATGTACGACGTCTCTCTGCCCAACACGATGGGTTGTTTCCGCTGTATTGAGAGAGCAGCGTTAAGCCCCGCGACCAGACCTTGTCCTGCTGCTTCCTCGTATCCGGTGGTCCCATTTATCTGTCCGGCGAAGTAGAGGCCCGGGATAGCCTTGACCTGTAGTGACGGATCCAGCTGGGTTGGCGGATAGTAGTCGTACTCGATAGCGTAGCCCACGCGATTCATTTTTACGTCCGCCAGTCCGCGAACAGATCGCAGAATCTCGAGCTGCACGGCAGCAGGAAGTGAAGTGGACAGACCGTTGACGTAGAGCTCCGCCGTATCGTGTCCCTCTGGCTCGAGGAAGATCTGGTGTCTTTCTGCGTCGGGGAACTTTACGATCTTGTCCTCGACCGAAGGACAGTACCGTGGGCCGCGGGACGAGATTGCGCCACCGTACATCGCCGACTTCGCGATGTTGTCCTTGATGATTTTCTTGCCTTCGGCTTCGAGGTAAGTGATCCAGCAAGGCATTTGAGCCGGATGCCGGGTACCAGAGTTGTTACAGCGCTTCGCGCTCCAGAAGTGAGACCACGAATAATCGAACTGCTCGATCTCGCTCTCCTGGATTTCAAGAGCGGAATAATCGACGGAGCGCCCATCGATGCGTGGCGGTGTCCCTGTCTTGAACCTCGCCACCGTAAGACCAGCTTGCTCGAGCTGCTCCGCAAGGTGCGTAGTGGCCATCTCACCAGCTCGTCCCCCGGAAATACGAGTCTCGGTGCCGATATGAATCCGACCGTGCAGGAAAGTGCCCGTAGTGATTACAACGCTTTTTGCGGCGAAGCGCCTCCCCTCAATGGTCTCGACACCAAGTACCCGCTGTTCATCCGGCGTGAGAAGGAGTCGAGCGACAGTACCTTGCACAGCCTGGAGTCTTGCATGTTGCTCGAGGAGAGATCTGACTGCGCGGCGGTACAGTCCGCGATCGCACTGCGCACGCGGAGCCCAGACAGCGGGCCCCTTGCTGCGGTTCAGCATCCGGAACTGGATCATGGCGAGATCGGTAGCCCTCCCCATGACTCCTCCCAGCGCATCGACTTCGCGAACGACAGTGCCCTTTGCGACACCTCCAATGGCTGGATTGCATGACATCTGACCGATCGTTTCGAATGCGCTCGTGATCAAGCCGACTCGAGCGCCAAGGCGCGCAGCCGCGACCGCCGCCTCCGTTCCCGCGTGGCCACCGCCTATGACTACAACGTCGAATTCGGTTTCGAAGCCCGGCAATTGCGACATACATTAAAGATAAAGAGAGCCCTAGTCCTGTCGTCGGTTTCCTCTCGAATCTAATTCATGCCTCTCGAGCTTTCTCACGGCCGTGCCGTTGTTTCTCGTTTGTCAGAGCGCATTCGAGCGCGGCGGACTGACTCGCCAAGCGATTGACGAGCGGTACAACCTCACGGAGGACGAGTTCCGGGTTGAGGATGGCCTGATCGGGCTCGGACCGCTGCCATCAGACGATATGCTTCCGGATCTGATTGGGGATCTCGAGGAGAGCGGCCTGGCTTACTTCGACGATTTTTTTGAGTTAAGTGGCAACTGGCCGGATTGGCTCACTCTCTACGCGCGTGGATCGAAAGGTTGAGGAACCTAGAGGCGCTGTTCGACGACCGCCCATTCTTCGACGAACGCCACTCCGTTCTCGATTCGATCGATAACGACTTCACCGCCAATGGGCAGCAGCTTCGTACCGAGGGTCCGGGCTGGCGCTTTCAGTTGCCTGCCAAGATACTCGTACGAAATTTCTCCTGGTGCGGAAACCGCGATATCTCGCGTGACGACGGCGAACTGGCCCTGAATTTCCTGCTCATCGCCGGCTGAAGCAGCCGAGATTCCACGGAAAGCCCACTGTGCGAGAAGCGTGATCATGCCGCTGATCGCGAGTGCCCCAGCCGCTATCGCGATCAGCAGAATGTCCCAGACCGGCAGTCGCGTATGCGATGCCAGCGGGTACCCGACGGCGCCGAAACCGATGGCAAAGGCGGCTACCGCCGGAAGATTGAAGAATGCTGAAGGCGCGCGCGAGCGGTTTCGGCGTGCGTGCCCCACGCCGTTCAGCATTGCGAACACCGCCAGCAACAGGCCGCCGATGAAGGCGGCGAGGAGGATTATCGGGAGAATTGCCACAAGCTCGATAGGTCGTTTGGATCAAAGCCAACTTTTTTTTGCGCTACTCAAGATCCCAGATACTTCTTGAACCAGGCTATCGTTGCTGGCCACGCCGCGCGTGTAGCCGCCAAGTTAGCGCCATCCATCCCCGTCTGTTGCCGCAGAAATCCGTGGCCGGCACCGGGATAAATGCTGTAGGTGTAGGTTCGGCCGAGGGAACGAAATGCGGAATCAGCCGGTGGAATCGTAGCATCTACGCGGGCGTCGTTTCCGCCGTACAATCCCAGAACTGGCGCGCGAACCGAAGGCAAATCTGTCGTCTTTGGAGTGACGCCATAGTAGACGACCGATGCCCCAAGGCCCGGAGCATGTGCTGCGTGCGCGAAAGAAACACCACCGCCCCAGCAGAAACCGACGATACCGTATTTTTGCTGAGCCGCTGGCAGAGACATTCCGTACCGACCAACGGCGTCCAGCTGTTTTTGAACCCAGGTGGGATCGAGAGTCCCGATCGCGGCGGTGGCTAGCGGCGCAAGAACACTATCAGGACCATCGGGGAGATTGTTCATCGTCAGAAGGTCCGGCGCGATCGCAATGAAACCATCAGCCGCGAGTTGGTCCGTGACGCCGCGGATCCATGACGACAGCCCGAAGACCTCGTGAACGACTATGACCACCGGAGCCTTGGTGCTTCGCTCGGGATACACCACCCAGGCGCGGAGACTATCTCTATCACCTGTCCGGATGATGACCCACTCCCCGTGTCGTGGGGAAGCGCTCAGGCGGGCGAGCGCTTCCGAAGCGTCGGGTGGAAGTCGCGAGTCGTTGGGTGCACTGACGACAGCCGCAGGCGAGGGCGCAGCGTGGTCAGTGTGCGAATCGACCGCGGGAACCATTTTGCTGGTCGTGCACGCCGTACCCGTGAGTGAGAGGATCAGCCCGAGTCTGATTGCTGCCGCTTGAACACGCATGTCACCGACTCCCCTGTTTGGCTGGTTGCCGAAGCGCTGAAGCATTCTCGAACTGTGCAGCGAAGAATTCTCCGACACGATATTCCGCATAATAAAACGGCCGCCACGGCCAAGGGCCAGCTATGAAACCGGCATGACCGCCCTTCTTAACGAATTCGAGGTGCAGGTTGGGGTTCCGCCGAGCAACATCCTGAACCTCGTCGAGAACCTCCGGCGGAAGCATCGGATCGTCAACCGCGCTTAATAGTAGCGTTTTGAGCCTAATATGCTCCAGTCGCGGCAGTGAGCTTGATCGCTCATAGTAGTCCTGCGCATTCCGGAACCCATGCAACGGACCCGTAATCAGGTTATCGAAATCCTCGAGCGTTCGTAGCCCGGAGATCTTATCCGCGGGAGCGAGATCGGGGAACCGGCTGGCTTTTTCCTGTGCTTTTCGCCGTAGCGAATTCAGGAAGAACTGCTGGTAGAATCTTGAGAATCCACGGTTAATCCGCGTGGAGGAGCGGGAGAGGTCGAAAGGAACCGAAATGGCGGCAGCCGCCAGCAGCTGGAGCGGCAGGTCAGTGCCTCGCTCCCCGAGAAACTTGAGCAGCACGTTGCCGCCGAGCGAGACCCCAGCGATGGCAAGGGGAGATGTCGGATGCTCCCGTAAAATTCTCTCGAGGGCGAACGCAGTATCCGTCGTTTCGCCTGAATGATAGAATCTGCGGGTACGGTTCGGTTCCGAGCCGCACGAGCGGAAAATCAGAAGATCGGCACCCCATCCCCGCCTGGCCGCTTCGTTGAGCAGCCCCTGCGCGTAGTGCGAGCGAACAGTTCCTTCGAGACCATGCAGCAACAAGACGCGCGGTGCCCCCACGGCGCCGGACAAACGATGCAGCTCGACAAAATCACCATCTGGCGTCTCCCAGCGCTCGAGGGCAGTCGGGGCTGGCGGCTGTCGCCTAAACAGCTTACCCCAAAGTGTCTGCAGATGACCGCCGGGAATCCACCAGGCCGGCGAATAGATTATTTCACGCGGCATGGATTGCCGGTACCGGTCGATCTTCATTCTTTCAGTTCTCCGTTGACAAGTCAGGGCGACACGTTGGAAGTACAGATCTTTGGAGTCAAGAAAAGTGCGGATACGCGCAAGGCTCTTCGCTTTTTCTCGGAGCGAAGAGTGAAAACTCACTTCGTTGATCTTTTGGAGCGTCCAGCATCCCTCGGTGAGCTTCGCCGATTCGCCCAGAAATTTGGCGTGACAGCGCTTGTTGATCGAGACTCGAAGCGTTTTGATGAGCTTGATCTTCAGTACGCGCAACTTTCGGACGAACGCTGGCTGGAGAAGCTTTCCGAAGAGCCCTTGTTACTTCGGCTTCCACTCGTCCGTAATGCAAACCAGGTCGTTATTGGAGCTGACGAAGCAACGTGGAAAAACTGGATGGAGCGGTAAGTCACTCCCCTCGCTTGTGGGCGTGAGCCCAGGCAGGCGATATTGCACACTCGTCTCGCCCCTCCTCAGCGACCAGCTCAACCCCGGCCCACCAACAGTGACTTATCGCGTTCTCGTCACCGATGAGATCGACGCCGAAGGTGTCGCGCTCCTTTCGGCCGAGCCGAGGATCGTCGTGGACGAAGTGCCGACGCTACCCAAAGACGAACTGCTCGCCCGCATCGCCGACTATGACGCGATCGTGGGTCGCAGCGCGACGCGGATTTCCGCGGATTTGCTGGAGAAAGCTCGCAAGCTCAAGGTAGTCGGGCGGGCCGGCGTCGGAGTCGACAACATCGCCCTCGACACGGCGACTTCTCTGGGCGTCGCCGTCATCAACGCCCCGGCCGGCAACACGATTGCGGTAGTCGAGCTGTTCTTCGGAGCAGTCATATCCCTGCTTCGGCACATCCCGCGTGCGGATACATCGATGCACGCGGGCAAGTGGGAGCGGTCGGGCCTACTCGGGTCCGAGTTGAAAGGTAGAACGCTTGGAATCGTTGGCCTTGGGCGAATCGGAGGAGAAGTGGCGACGCGTGCCCGAGCTTTTGGGATGAATGTTGTCGCCTACGATCCGTACATCGCCCAGTCCCGTTTCGAAGCTTTGCGCGTTCAGGAGATCAAGTCGCTCGACGCCCTGCTCGAGCAATCAGACATCGTGACCGTTCACACTCCGCTGACTGACGAAACGAAGGGTATGATCGGCAAGCGGGAGATCGCGCGGCTTCCTCAGCAGTCTATCGTGGTGAACATGGCTCGCGGCGGCATCGTCGATGAAAGGGCGTTACTGGAAGCGTTGGGCAACAAGTATCTCCTCGGGGCAGTCGTCGATGCCTACGAAAAAGAGCCCTTGGCTGCCGACCATCCCCTGCGGGCGCTTCCGAACGTACTGCTTACTCCGCACATCGGCGCGTCAACGACTGAAGCGCAGCGCAACGTCGCAGTCGACGTCTGCATGGCAGTACGTGACGCACTTCTCAGCGGCGAGCTGTCGCGCTCCATCAATGTCGCCGACGTTGGTGGACAGTGGGCGGAGGTCGAGCCGGCGCTGACACTGGCGCGGCGCGCGGCGGCGGTGGGAAGAGCGATATTAGCAGCTCAAGGCACGCGCGCAATCCAACGAGTTGATGTTCGCTCGGGCTCGGCGTTGACCGCTGCGAAGAGCGCGCTGCTCGCATCGGCCGCACGTGGCCTGCTGGAAGGCACCGTGGAACAGGAGCGCCTGAATCTCATCAATGCTCGCGCGATGGCCGAGATTCGCGGAATAGATCTTTCGATCACGGAGACTCCGATCCAAGATAATCCCTATGCGGTCGAAGTGAGATTGAGCGGCGGAATGCAGGAAATTGCGATTACTGGAACCGCACAACCAGGTGCAGCCGCGCGTTTCACGCGA
>JADGQV010000105.1 GCA_017881465.1 Gemmatimonadaceae bacterium | reverse complement strand
GTGAAAACCGTTCCGCTGCGCGGTGTCGTCCATGCCACGAATGACTTCAGAGAAGAATTCTCCATAAAGGTCAGGTAGAAGAACGCCGAGCGTCTCGGTCTTGCTCGTGATGAGACTCCGCGCTCCGCTGTGCGGGACGTAGCGCATGCGTCCGGCGATTTCACGAATCAACCGACGCGTCTCGTCGCTTACGGGTCCGCTCGCGTTCAGAACTCTGGAGACGGTGGCGACGGACATCTTGGCTTCACGGGCAACATCCTTGATCGTGACCATTCTCCTCGCGACAATGGACCCGGACTCGGGTCACTGCGGTGGCCGAGTGGGGTGAGGGGAGACTAGCTGAGCTGTTGGCCGATCTTTGACTCCAACACGCAAAATATGTAATCGTTTACACAGAGGGCGCCAGACCCAACTTGCGAATGGCGCCAGGCCCGACTCATGGCTTCACTGTAGCCACCTCCCACCCTTCCCCCACTCCGTCCAGGCGTTGAACTTTCGAGCGTGAGAATCCCAGAGTTTGTTCGATTCGCCGCGCTCGCTGGATCGCTCGGCGCCGTACTGTCCGCATGCCGGGAAGTCGCGCCCGCATTCGGGCCCAACATCCCGCTCGCACGGCAGAACGCAGAAGAATTCTTCTACTCCGTCGGCTCGCGTTTCACCAATATCCAGCGGTCGCCGAGGATCCTCCGCGCGCGGGCGCAGTTCGGGCACTATGCGCTCACGCCGTCGGGCGTCTACAACGACACGAGCGTCTGGCTCGCGATCGGACCCGACAGCGCACGACTCTTCGGCGACGAAGGAGTGTTCTCGGTCGATCGCTATATCGTGAGCACGAAGCTCTCGACCACGCCGCTCGACGCGCTCACCGAATCGCGCGAGATCGTGCGGCTCAGAAAGCTGAAGGATGATGAGTACGAGTGGTTCACTAACGTCGAAGTCGCACTGGGGAGAATCGAGGCGAAGAACATCACCGATGTGTTGGCGGCAGCACTCGCCGCCGGCGAAGGGAAATCGCCCGCCGCCATCCGCGCCAACTACACCACCAGCTTCCCGCACACGATGGCGACGATGGGGAGATTGTTCTCGATCGACACTCTCCGCGCGACACCCGACAGCGATGGAGCGACGACATACGACATCGCCATCCGGCTCACGCCCGACATCCTCAAGGCGACGATGCCGCACTACGCCGCGTACATGGACAAATACATCAGCAAGGGCAAGTACCGCATCACGCTCACCGACAAGTCCGGCGCGCGCTGGTTCGACGCGCGGGCGGCCAACTATTACATGCACTTCAAGGTGCGGAGCAAGGGCGGACACTTCGCGCCACTCGAGGGAGCGGTGAGGCCGATGCCAGAATCACTCACCATCCACATCGACATGTCGATGAAGATTCTCATCTTCACTGTCGGGTGGACGGACATGACTGGGGACTTCGAAATCATCAACACCCCGCACGAGCGCGGGTGGTCGATGCACTTCACAAAGGAGCCGGAGTGGCACTTGCCTCCGACCGTCGGATATCTGCTCAAGTCTCCGCTGCGACGGCCATTCCAGGATCCGGGAATTCCGGTGCGGGTGTCGATCAGGGACAATCCCGGCGCGCAGACGATTCTCAACCGAAGAGGGGCGCTGGTCGTGCAGGAAAGCGGGATTCTCCGATTCCTGAATCGCCTGAGTGGAACAGCGGTCGGAGATTTTCTGGGGCCGTCGGAGCGGGAGGCGAATCGCTTTAACGGGGATGCGTTCCGGGCGCTCAGGCAGGATGTTGCCGCGCTGCTGCAATAACCAACGAAAACCCGCTGCGAGTACGGATGGGGTTGCGCGCTCTCATCCCCCGCCGAAAATTCCCTGAGCAAAGGGGGCGCTCACCTTGTAGATTCGCGAGTGTAGGGGGATAGCCCGTGACGTGACACCCCCTTGCCGAGTCAACAGGCATGCTGCACGACACACACGAAGCCCGAGATGATGTCATGACGATCACGACCACCGACAATCTCGCAATCGCACTTCGCTACCTGGAAGCTCTGGAAAACGGCGCCGAGGGTCGCACGCTGGCGGAGTTCTTCACCAAGGACGCGGTCCAGGAAGAGTTTCCGAACCGGCTGTCGCCGATCGGAGCTCATCGCGATCTCAAGGCGCTTCTCGACGCCGCCAGGAAGGGTAAAAAGACCCTGCGGGCGCAGAAGTACGACGTCCTGAACTCGATCGTCGATGGCGATTCGGTCGCGCTCGAGGTTTTCTGGAGCGGATATCTCGCGGTTTCGGTCGACACTCTGCCCGCCGACTCGGAGATGCGCGCCCACCTGTCGATATGGCTCGAGTTCAAGGACGGGAAGATCGCCCTGCAGCATAATTACGACTGCTTTGATCCCTGGTGGGTTTAGCCCCGGGTTCGAGATCGTTGCGCTAGCTGGCATCCACAAGACTGAAGCACAGGGAGCCGTAGCTAACCGCATCGCATTCAGTTCTTGAACGCGTCCTCAACGTGGGGCTATAAAACAGAAACGCCGCAAACTCTGTGAGTTTGCGGCGATTTATTTTGGCGGTCGCCCGCCCAATCGTGCCACGCACGCCGTCATTGGAACTCTACGTCCTACCGATCGGCGGCGGGCAGCTAATCAATTTTCCAAAAGCAATGGAGCTGAGGGGGATCGAACCCCTGACCTCTGCAGTGCGATTGCAGCGCTCTCCCAGCTGAGCTACAGCCCCGCGACGATCGCGACGGACTGTCCTCGAACCAGTCGGGCTGATCCGTCGCACCGGATCAAAGCAAAAGCCCCGCGGAACAAAGCGGGGCCGCTCTTCAGTGAAAATAGCGGATCCGCGCCCAAAGTCAAGACCCCAATTCCGTCTTCAGGCCTGTAACTCTTTACCCAGCCTAGTCATACGGACCGGGCAACAGATATAGGACGAGCATCCCGGAGTATGGTAACACTCGCCACGCTGGCATCCACAAAACCGAAGCAGGGAGCTCACGGCTTTGCAGCTGATCGCTCAGTAGCCTTTCCGGTGGCGTTCGAGAGCTGCGCGGTCTGGGTTCCACTTGCTTACGAATGGTGATGCGGTCGAAGGCGCCGGATCTGTAGACCGCGACAACTATAACGCTTGTATGAAAGCTCCTAGCAATCAGCGTAGTTGCCTGTGAGCTCCCTGCTTCAGTTTTGTGGATGCTGAGGCCCCCAGATCAGCCTACAATATATTCCCCAGATGTCGCTGACCCTCCGCTTCCTCGGCACCTCCGCGTCGCGCCCAACAGTCGAGCGCAACGTCTCCTCTCTCGCGCTCATCCGCGAGGGCGAGACGCTCATGTTCGACTGCGGCGAAGGCACCCAGCGGCAGATGATGCGCTACGGGATCAGCTTCGCCCTGTCCGACATCTTCTTCACCCACATGCATGCGGACCATATGCTGGGCGTCACCGGATTGCTGCGCACACTCGCGCTCCAGGGCCGCATTGAGCCGATGAATCTCTACGGACCGCCCGGCTCCGAAAAAATGCTGTGGCGGGCCATCACGCTCGGAAGCGAGAAGCAGCATTTCGAGATCAAGGTGTTCGAGATCACGCCGGAGACCCCGCTCAAGCGGAACGGATACTCGGTGATTCCCTTCACGGTCGAGCACGGCGACAGGCTGGCCATCGGGTATCACATCACCGAGGAGACGCGCCTGGGCAGATTCAATCCGGAGCTGGCGCGTGAGATGGGAATCCCCGAGGGTCCGCTGTGGGGAAAGATTCACAAGGGTGAGACGGTGAGTCTTCCCGACGGTCGCACCGTCAAGCCATCGGAGCTGGTCGGACCCACGAGGCCGGGGCGACGCATCGTGCTGACGGGTGATTCGCGTCCCTCAGAAGGAACGATCGCGGTGGCGACGGGCGCCGACATCCTGGTTCACGAAGCTACGTTCGCGAGCGAAGAGGCTCCGCGCGCGCTCGAGACCGGACACTCGACCGCGCGCGAGGCGGCGGAAGTGGCCGCCAAGGCCGGGGTGAAGAAGCTCGTGCTCACTCACGTCTCTGCCCGCTACTCCCGCGACACGTCCGAGTTGGAGCGCGAGGCCCGCGAGATTTTTCCGGCCACGATCATCGCGCGCGACGGGCTGGAAATCGACGTTCCGTTCGAGTCCTCGCCCGCGGACTAACAGATCCTCGCGCGGTCGGTCGGCGAGGGGGTCCTCTTCGGCCGCACACTCGCTCTGGCGGAGCCCCTAACCGCGCTCCTTCGCTCTGCTCAGTCGCGGGTCTCCTTGGTCGCTCGCTTGCAGCGGCCTACGAGGACACCCTCACCTCCCTCCCAGTCAAGATCTCTTGATCACGCCGCCCGTGTTCAGCGAATCGGTCGATACGCGCGCACCCCCGCGCGCTGAACATGCGGAACCCGCGAGACTAGACCTGCTGTGATGCGAGTCGGGAAGGAGGCGAGGGGTCCTCGTAGCGGCTTTCCAAAGCGAGCGCGAGGAGGAGACCCGCGACTGAGCGGAGCGAAGGAGCGTAGTTAGGGGCTCGGGGCGCCCGCTTGCGGGCACCGCAGCGAGCGTAGCCGCGAAGAGGACCCCCCGCCGACTGACCGGGCGCGCGTATCCAGAGGACTAAGACGCGCGGTCGACGCGGGTCAGATTGTTCGAGACGGGCATTGAACGGCGGAATAGGAGGCGCAGCTTTTCGTCCGTGAGCCCCTGCATGATTTTGTCGGGCGCGACACGCGATGTCACGCTGCGCGACTCCGGCCCGTTCCAGATGTCCCACGCGTACCGGTCGAGCCGCGCGGTCTTGCCGCCCGGATGATGGAACACGATCATCGCGTTGCTCGCGCCCGGCACCTGAACTTCCACGCCCCAGTTCGTCCCGTCGGGGCCGCTGAACGGCTTTATCTGTCTTGCCATGATTATCTCTAGTGAGATGTCAACACGAGCGGATGCAACGGATGCCGCCCGCCGAATCCAGCGTCCATTTCGTGCCAGTAAAGCACGCTCGGCTCGCCGAGTTTCCAGCAATAGAAAACATCGCGTCCGTCGATCTGTCCGCGAAAATCCACCAGCCCGGTGTCCATGCCCTTGCAGATGACGCCCAGCTCGTTCAGCTCGGCGATGTAACCCTCGATGTCGCGCGCGAGCCGCTGCGCTTCGATCTGCAGAAGCTCCGCGATCGCATCGGGATGGTCAGGGCTCGATCCCACAGTCGCGAGCTCGAACTCGCGGACCTTGTCCTCCCAGCGCGCATGATCGCGCACGAGATCCTCGACGATCCTGCCGACCAGAGGCAGCGTCCGGTTTGCTTCTTCTACCGTGAAGATCCTATCCATGAGTCCTACTCTCGTCGCTTTGGCGGAATGGGTCAAGTGTTGAATGGCAAACCCAACTGAACGAGATGTGAGCTGCCAGCTGACAAAAGCTGGCACCTCACCTCTCGTTCAGTTAAGCCTTGCCCCTCCATCCTTCCTCCGCAACCCGTTCCTGCAGCCTTCGCTCTCTCCTCTCCTTTGCTGCCTGGTAACGGCGAATCTCATCGGGCGTCTCCGGCTTGAGCGGCGGCACCGGCACCGGCCTTCCATTCCGATCGACCGCGACGAACGTCAAGTAGCACGAGTTCGTGTGGCGTCGAAGTCCGGTGAGAAGATTTTCGGTCTCGACGCGCACGCCGATCTCCATCGACGTCCTGCCGACATAGTTGACGCTCGACTTCATGATGACGAGATCGCCGACGTGGATCGGCTCGCGGAAATCCACGCGATCGACCGAGACCGTCACGCACGCGAGGCGCGCGTGTCGGATGGCCGAAACGGCGGCGGTGGTGTCCATCATCGAGAGGACGACACCACCGAAGACATGGCCGAGCACGTTGGCGTGCTGCGGCATCATGAGCTGGGCGGTTTCGTGCTGGGTCTCGCGAACGGGCCGAGCACTGGATGATTTGCCCTCGGATCTCGACCGGCTCACGTCTGGCGCCCAGTTGCCCTCAGCGCCGGCTTCAGGTGTAGCTTCTTCCTCGACACCTGCTGAATCCGCTCGCCGTAGGCGGTCGCATCATTGAATGCCCGCGCCAGTGCGTGCCGCGTCTGCGGGTCCACCCGTGGCTTGTCGAGCCAGAATATCTGGACGAAGCTCGAGGCGACGAGCCCCAGCCTCCACTCTCGTCCGCGATGATCCCGCAGCGACAGCGCGTTCGACTTGTGAACCGAGTCGTAGTGGGAAATGACGTCGTAGCCACCGTGTCTCCACCGGCGATTCACGAGTCCGCCCTCGCCCGCCGCTTCCTGGACGGTGGAGTCGCGCAGCATTCGATCGAGCTCGGCGGGCTTTCCGTTCCGGAGGTCGATCACCGCGCGAGTGGTGTCGTCCTGATCGTGATCGTCCGCGCGCTCGATCGAAAGCCTGTGCTCGAGCGCAACGTAGGGACCGAGGACGTTCAGGATGTCTGTCTCTCCGACCGCGGTGACGTCGATGTCATCGTCCGGATCATCGTCGGGTCCGAGCAGCGGCGCTCTCGGGTGCTGGAGATGGTACTGTTCAGAGAGATGGACGATCGCGGTGTCGTCGAATATGACGGCCGAGTCGCCGGTGGCGAGCTCGCGACGGAACACCCGCTCTCCGCTGAGGAGTGCCCGAGGAAAGGAGCGATCGATCTCCCCGACGAAGATCTCGTAGTAGCGCCCGCCGGTGCGCGCCAGAATAAGGGGTGAGCCGCGGATTTTAAGTCCCGAATTGTCGCTCCGGACCCAGTAGGTCTGGTCGCCGGCGGACACGAGAAACTCCGCGGCCGGGGGCGGGGGGGACGGGAGGGCGCAGGCGCTGACGAAGGCGAGGAGGACGAGGCTGGTGTTGCGCATCGTTGCCAAATATACCGGGTTTGGTCACAGCGACTGACAAAATTGCCCTCGTGGATAGTACTATTCAGGGCGGCCGTATGTCCTTGCGACGGTGCTCGTCACTGTGATTAGATTTGCACCGTCCCCTGCCGACATCCATACAGTAGAAGCATGCAATTTCAGAAGATCACCCTCGCGATAGCCGCGGTGGCGGCGTCGGTGCTTGCTTGCACGGGCACGCACGAGGCATCCGCCAAGAACACAACGCCTGATCGCAGCGCGGAGCCCGCGTCCCTTCACGGTGTTGGCAGTATGACCTCGGCGAGCGTATCGACACCTGCTCGCGCTGTCGCGGACACCGACACTACAGTGCGGCCGCGGCTTGTTGTCCCCGAGCATCCGACTCCACCGGTCCTCGACTCGCTGATCAAAGGCACGCTTCCGGCGCGCGGACTGTACGTCTTCCGCTTCGCCGCTAACGCACATCGTCTCAGGCATCTCATCGGGATCGCCGACTCGACCGAAATCAACGCCCTCATCATCGACGTCAAGGACGAATTCGGACTCAACTACGAGTCGAGCGATCCGATGGTGAAGAAGAACGCGGGCACCCAGGTGAAGGCGCACAACCTCCGCGCGCTGGTCGATACGATTCGCGCCCACGGAATTCTCCCCGTCGCGCGCATCGTCGTGTTCAAGGATTCGGTGACGGCGCGGAACAACCCCGAGCACACCATCAGGAAAGCGGACGGCACCGCGTGGCACGACAAGAAGGGACAGACGTGGGTGAATCCGTACGCGAACGCGATCTGGGAGTACAACTTCCGCGTGGCCGAGGAGGCGATCAGGATGGGATTCGGCGAGATCCAGTTCGATTACATCCGATTCCCCGAGCCGTACAAGAGTCTGCCGCCGCAGGTATTTCCGGAGCAGAACGGACGGACCAAGCCGGAGGTGCTCGGTGAATTCCTGAGCACCGCGCGCATTCGCTTCGCAAAGCTCGGCGTCAGGACGACGGCTGACATCTTCGGGCTCGTCACGACGGTCGGAGGCACGCTCGAAGTCGGACAGAAGTGGGAGCCCATCGCGCAGTCGGTGGATGTCGTACTGCCGATGGTTTATCCGTCACACTATCCGCCCGGCTCGTTCCAGCTGCCGCACCCCAATGCGGATCCTTACAGCGTCGTCCACATCGCGATCTCGCGCGCCCGCGAGCGCGACGAGAAGATCGGCATCAGGGGTGACCACGTGCGTCCGTGGCTGCAGGCGTTCAGCCTCGGCATGCCAAAGTATGGAGCACACGAACTCGAGGAGCAGAAGCGCGGCGTGTACGATTCCGGCTACGACGGCTGGGTGCTGTGGGAGCCAGGCTCGAGGTACGACAAGTTTCTTCCGGCGCTGGAGAAGACCTTCGTTTCCAGAAAGAAAGTGCCGCCCGTACCGCGCCCCGCAAACAGGTTGGACTGAGTCGAGCTCGCGTCCGGGTTTTCTCGCCTTTCGAAGAGATCTCCACTAGGAACGTGAGTCTCAACGCCGAGCCTCTACTATATTTGCGCCATGAGGACCACCGCCTCGATCTCTGGAATGACTTGCGCGCACTGCGTTCGCGCGGTGTTCACTTCCCTGGCGGGAGTCGAGGGAATCCATAGGGCCGATGTCTCCATCGGCCGGGCCGTCATCGAGCACGACGGCACCGTGACGCCCGAAGAAATTCGCGACGCCATCAAGGTCGCGGGTTACGAAGTAAAGGATATCAAGATCGACGGGCGCACCCTCCCTATCGCGCCATGAAAACCCCAGCGTACAATCCGCCAGTGGAAGAGGACGAAGAGCGCACCATCGGCGCTCTGCTCGCGCCGGAC
>JADGQV010000104.1 GCA_017881465.1 Gemmatimonadaceae bacterium | reverse complement strand
GTATGCCGCGCGGCACATCCGCATTGACACTTCAACGGGGCTGGTAGAGGCGCCCTGTATTTTTCTGCCAGACCGGGATTTCAGTGTGGTTTGGGGGCGAAGGCTTTCGCTGGTAGTTCGGTACTCCGGTGGAAATGTTCTCCGGGTTCGCTCGCAGGATCGACGTGGATTATTACGCTTGAGAGGAACTGGAGATGTCCCAACAACTCGCCTTCGACCTTTCTCGCAATGAAATGTCCCTGTGTCACACTGAGCGCCGGATCAACCGTGATGTTTACTTCGGTGTGGAGGCGGTGACCGATCCATCGCGTTCTGATGTCGCTGACGCCTAGAACTCCGGTAACATGGTGGGCAGCGTGGCGAACCTCCTTCGCGGTCTCAGGCTCGACCCCATCCAGCATCCGGGTCACAACGAGTTTCACGGACTGCCACACGATAGCAAGAATGGCGACGGTAATGAGCAAGCCGATAATTGGATCGGCTTTCGGATAACCGAAGTAGACTCCAAGAGCGCCGACAAGGACTGCAAGACTGGTCCATCCATCAGTTCGGGCGTGGTACCCATCTGCAGTGAGGGCGGCACTACCAATCTTACGGCCAACCCGAATCCGAAAGACAGCAACTCCCTCGTTACCGAGAAAGCCTATGATGGACGCGACGACGATGGCCATGATGTGAGTCACGGGTCGTGGATGGAGAAGTCGTTCGACAGACTGATAAAACGCTACGCCAGCGCTGGCGAATATGATGAGTACGAGGGCCAAGCCAGCCAAATCCTCTACGCGGCCAAACCCATAATTAAATCGAGCGGTTGGCTTCCGCTTGGCAAAAAGAAAAGCGATACCAAGGGGAATCGCAGTCGCCGCATCGCCGAAGTTATGAATCGCGTCCGCTAGGAGAGCCACGCTTCCGGAGAGGAAAACCACAACCAGCTGAATCGATGCGGTGATGAAGAGTCCGACGAAGCTCCACTTTACTGCCCAAATCCCTTCGTCAGTCCCGGAAATTGATGGATCGACCATTCCGTGCGCGTGACCATGACCACCGTGTCCATCTCTGTGGTCCGAATGACGCGGCTCACTCGGGCGAGCGTTCTCATTCGGATTATGGTCGTGCGTGTGTACATGTCCGGCCGAATGAGAGTGCGAATCTGTTGGTCGTTCTTCGCTCATCTTTTCTCCGACTTGTTTGCAAGATTTCTAAAGAACGCCTTGTGAGGTCTCGGTCATTCACTGTCCAAGAGTCGATACGGGAGAACACCCTAATCTGAACCCGTGAGGTATTGAAGTAAACTCACGAAATGCCCACCGACGCTGAGCGCTGGCGATTCCAGTAGATCCGGCTCCTGCCCTTCGCACTCTTAGTACGCATCTGTGTCTCCCCCGTTTAGCGCGTGCTAGACGCCGCGCTCTGTCACTTGTGGTTGTCACTGGGGGTCGCTCGCATAAAACACATAATGGCGTCTCAGCGACTTGTATCGTCGTGGGACGCCATATCCGCTAAATGGGCCTGGGTAGAGTTGAACTACCGACCTCACGCTTATCAGGCGTGAAAGTATAGACAGGGATTCGGACAAGATGTCCTCATTTCACTATGACGGACCGCTAAATGTCCTGTGCGCCCCTGCCCCGAGGTCCCACGATGTCCGCATGCAACTGATACCTGAACTGACACCTCTTTAGGTACGCCGAGCTGGGGCGCGGTAGTCTGCCAATCGGAGCGGGCTGGCTGGAGCGCACCACTCCCGCCGCGGCGCTCGGCACCGTACGTTTTCTCCTCACATGCACTCCCGTCCTCGCCCGTGCGCGTACGGGACCACTGTTTCCCCATCCAGGGCCTCACGAATGCGGTGCTTTACTCTCGCCCTCGCCAGCGTGATGACGCTAGCGGCGGCTCCGCACGACGCGCTCAAGGCGCAGGAATCCGGCCGAATTCAGCTCGACACCTTCACGCTCGGCAACGGGTTGAAGGTCGTGCTGGCGCCCGATCATTCCACGCAGGTCGTTGCCGTCAATGTCTGGTACAACGTCGGCTCACGAAACGAACAGGTGGGCCGGACCGGCTTCGCGCACCTGTTCGAGCACATGATGTTTCAGGGCTCCGGCAATGTGCCGAAGGGCGCCCACATGTCCATGATCGAACAGGCGGGCGGCCAAATGAACGGCAGCACGCAGGACGACCGCACGAACTACTGGGAGGTCCTGCCGTCCAATCGCTACAACATGGGGTTGTGGCTCGAGGCGGATCGCATGCGCTCGCTGGCCATCAATCAGACCAACTTCGAGAACCAGCGCGAGACAGTGAAGGAGGAGCGCCGCCTTCGCATCGACAACCAGCCGTACACCGGCGCGTTTCTCAAGGGCGTCACCGCTCCGTTCGATCCCAAGACCTGCTTTCCGTATGGCCACGAGCTGATCGGCTCCATGACCGATCTGAACGCGACGAAGACGGAAGACGTGAAGGCGTTCTTCGATCTGTACTACACGCCGAACAATGCTAACCTCACCGTAGTCGGCGACTTCGATCCCGCTGAAGCGAAGCAGCTCATCCAGCAGTACTTCGGCGACATTCCGCGCGCGAAGGAGCCGCCACCCGTCACCTGCGACACGAAGTTCAACGCGGGTGAGCGCCGCGAGACGGTCATCGACCAGAAGGCGACGCTTCCTGCCCTGCTCCGCATCTATCTGGTGCCGGAGTACAAGAGCCAGGATCACGCCGCACTCGAGCTGCTCGCCACCATCCTCGGCGGCGGCGAGAGTTCGCGGATGAATCGCGCCATCGCGCGTGAGGCCAAGGCAGCGCTCGCGACGCAGGTTGGTCTCGACGTCACCGGCCCGCATCGTGGACCGAGCACCTTTGCCGCGCTGGCCATCGCGAATCAAGGCGTCTCCACCGACTCGCTCGACAAGCTGATCTCCAAAGAGATCGCCAAGGTTGCCGCGGACGGCGTCACCGACGCGGAGCTCACCAAGGCGAAGAACAGCCGTCGCGCGGGCGAGATCTTCGGCAAGCAGCAGGCGCTCAACGTAGCGGAGTCGATTCAGAGCGCGAACATGTACCTCGGGAATCCGGCGGCCGTGAACACGGATCTCGATCGCTACATGAAGGTGACCAAGGACGACATCAAGCGCGTGGCGCAGCAGTATCTGCGTCCCGACAATTCGACGGTGATTCTGATCAAGCCGCCCGAGGGGCCCCGCCCATGAGTCGCACGACACATTTTTCGCGAGGCGCGTGCGTTGCCGCGTCACTCGCGCTTTGCTCGCTCGCCGCTAGTGCACAGGCGCCGAAGAAGGCACCCGCACCCGGCCCCGTAAAGCCGGCTGCCATTCCCGCGTTTCAGGAAGCGACGCTGTCCAACGGGCTTCGCATCATGCTCGTGGAGAGCAAGCGCCAACCGGTCGTCTCGCTCGCGCTCATGCTCCCGGCGGGCGATGCGTACGATCCCGCCGGCAAGGAAGGCCTCGCCTCGATAGTGGCGAGCGTGATTACCAAGGGCGCCGCCGCGCGCACCGCTGATCAGGTGTCCTCCGCCATCGAGGGCGTTGGCGGATCGATCGGCGCGAGTTCCGGAACGGACTTCATGACCGTGCGTGCGAACGTACTGGCGGAAGACGCGCCGCTGGCCTTCGAGCTCGTCGGCGACGCGGTGGCGAAGCCGACCTTCGACGGAAAGGAAGTAGAGCTCGCGCGCACGCAGACCCTCTCCGCGCTGCAGCTCGAGCAATCGCAGCCCAGCGCATTGGCATCGAAGTTTTTCGCAGCCCAGCTCTTCGGCGCGCATCCGTACGGCGAGCACCCCACGCCGGGAACAGTGCGCGCGCTGACGAACGATGATCTGCGCATGTTCCAGAAATCGCGACTCGCTCCAACGGGAGCGCTGCTCGTCGTCGCCGGGGAGATCACGCTCGCGCGCACGAAGGAGCTTGCCCAGAAGTACTTCGGGAGCTGGAGCGGCACGGCACCGGCGGTGGCGACACGTCCACAGCCGACCACGCGGACGAAGACGGAGATCCTCCTCGTGCATCGTCCCGGTTCGGTGCAGAGCAACATCATCGTGGGCAATCTCACGCACGCGCCGTCGAGCCCGAGCTACTACGCCCTCACTGTCGCGAGCAGAATACTCGGCGGGGGGTCCGACGGGCGTCTCTTCAAGACACTGCGCGAGCAGAAGAGCTGGACGTATGGCGCGTACTCGTCGCTCGCGCGCAATCACGACATCGGCACCTTCGCAGCGTCCGCGGAGGTGCGCAACGCCGTCACCGATTCCGCGCTCACCGAGATGCTGAAGATCGAGCGCAATCTCGGCACCGTCCCTGCGCCCTTCGCGGAGCTCGACGCGGCGAAGAACGGACTGGTCGGCAGCCTGCCGCTTCAGCTCGAGACCGCGCAGGGGATTGCCGAGCAGGTCGGGCGTTACACGATGCTCGGGCTGCCAAACGATTTCATTCGCACGCTTCGCCCTCGGCTCGCCGCAGTGACGGCGGCGCAGGTTGAAGCGGCGGCCAAGTCGTACATGCGTCCCGATCAATCGCTCATCGTCGTGGTGGGCGACGGCGCGGCAATCTACGACAAGCTGTCGAAGATCGCGCCGACGAAGATCGTGAACGCGCATGGCGACGCGATGATGCCCACCGACCTGATCGCGAAGATCACGACGCTGCCGGTGGACATCACCAAGCTCGCTGAACGCGCCGACAGCTTCGCGGTGCTCGTGCAGGGGAACGCGATGGGCTATCAGACGACCGCGCTCAGGAAAACCACGTCGGGCTACGAATATCGCTCGGCAATGGCAATCGGGCCGATGATGTCGCAGACGTCACAGACGTCCTTCAGCGCCAACCTCACGCCACAGGCGGTCAAGGAGGAAGGCAAGGTTCAGGGACAGAGCATCAACGTCGACGTCACGTACGCCAACGGACGCGCTAAGGGGAGCAGCATGACGCCAACTCCCACGGGAATAAAGACCGTCTCGGTGGACACGACCATCGCGCCCGGCGTGCTCGATAACAACATGATCATTGCGCTGGTGCCGGGATTGAAGTGGGCGCCGGATTCGAAATTCAACGCCAGCGCCTTCGACGCGTCATCGGGGGCGGTGAAGAACATCACGCTGAGCGTCACCGGCACGGAGTCGGTGACGGTCCCCGCCGGCACCTTCCAGGCCTACCGCGTTGAGCGCACCGGTGAGGATCAACCACTCACGCTCTTCGTCACCACAGCCGCACCGTATCGCATCGTGAAGATGGGAATTACCGGCACGCCGGTGGAAATCGTGCTCGTGAAATAGACACGCCACAAAGAACATGTGCGAGGGCCGCGTTCAGCCACGGGACAGTCTCCGTGACCACTTTATCATCCTCATGCTCGGACAGGATATCGAGCGGAAGACGCAGAGATCGGGCACTGGATCGGGCGCGAGTTCTGGGGCCGCAGTATCGTGACCGACGCGATTCGCGCGACGACTGACTACGCCTTCAGTTCGCTGGGGATGCACCGCGACTTCGCGGTTCCATTCGTGCGCAACCCGGCGGCGAGCAGCCGACGGATCTTCAAACGACTGGTGAGGTCAATTGTCATTGGTTCTGCGATGGCTCGCTCGGGCGAAGCGAGTCGCACTGGTGTTGCGCAGTTCACCCGGTCGGGACTAGCCAAGAGCTTGAACGAACGTCCACGAGTATGCTCCGCTTGGCCCTACCGCGGCAAGGGCGTCATCGGGGGCGTTTCAGCATTCAAGCGATATACTGCTGCGACGCTGCAACGAGATTGATGCTTATGACAATCACCTCACGCCCATCGGGCGTGAGGTTAGTGGCGTAGGTCCGAAGCCTTGCGTTATGCCTCCTGACAGCCCGACGCGGATTACCAACGTTTTGACCGACACGTCCGTCTTAGGAACCTGATGCATGCCATTGTCTTACACGCGCCTGGAATGCTTCAACAAGCTCAGGGTACGTTGGCGCTTCTGCTGTAATGTCGGCTTTCGTTCCTAGTGCCTTAATGAAAAACGAGTCCTGCTGCGGCTTTCCCCCGCGTAGCACGGCGATGCCACTCCGGCGCAGAAGATTTTCCCGAATTCACCGGATGACTGTTTGACGCCGCGCACGTGACGTAGCACGCCTCACCGGGCTTCACGCCCCATTACCCTCAAAGTTAGCGTGCGATTCACACGAGCTTCGGCGCCGGACTTGCTGTGTGTTCATGTCATCGGGACAGGCTCGTTGCTCTCGCCCGGGAGGATGCATGGTTCGGCTCGCTCGTGAACTCGATCGTCGCGATTTCATCCGAATCATGACGGCTGGTCTCGCCTTGATGCCGGCGCTTGGAACGGCAGGCTTGGCGCAAGTGGTTGGACGACGGCGCAGCCGCGTCAGCCTCGTCAGGACCAGCGACCGGAAAAGGGGCGTCAAAGCTGCGCTCAAGCTGCTCGACCTCAAGGCCGTCAGAGACAAGAAGGTCGTCATCAAGCCGAACTTCAACAGTGCCGACGAAGCGCCGGGCTCGACTCACAACGACACCCTGTCGCAACTGGTCACCGAGCTGCATGACCTGAATGCGCGCACTGTCACACTGGGCGAGTCGAGTGGCCCGCCGCAGACGCGCCGCGTCATGCAGCAGAAGGGGACATTCGACTTGGCGCGGGACTTCCACTTCGACGTGGTGGACTACGAGCAGATCGCCGAGAAGGACTGGGTGACTTTTCCGGGAGCGCACTGGCCCCAGGGCTTTTCGTTGCCCCGTCTGGTGGTGGACGCCGGTTACAACGTTTCGACCTGTTGCCTCAAGACGCACGGCTCTGGCGGCGTGTTCACCATGTCGCTCAAACTCTCGGTGGGCTTGACGCCGAAGTCGATCCGGAGGATCATGCACGCGTCGCCTGACATGCGGCGAATGATTGCCGAGCTGAACACCGGCTACCGGCCGGATCTCATTGTGCTCGACGGAGTGGCGGCCTTCACTGACGGTGGACCTTCGCGCGGCGAGCTGAAGGCGGGCAACGTGATGATCGCCGGTGACGATCGGGTCGCCGTTGACGCCGTAGGACTCGCGATGCTCAAGTCGCTTGGCGCGAATCAGGCCATCATGGGCCGCAAGATCTTCGAGCAGGAACAGATCGCGCGTGCCGTGGAACTCAGACTCGGCGTGGAACGCGCCGATGCGATTGACATCATCACCGGTGATGCGGAGAGCAAGGCGGTAGCTGACGCGTTGAAACTCATTCTTGCGCAGGGATAGATCGCGAGCCGGCGGCCATCACGTGATAGAGCTGGGGCGGCGGAGGTCACCGGTAAGCGTCCGCGCTGTCCGGCGACTAATTGTTCTTGGCCAATGACCTGATGTAGGCTGCCACTGCAGTGTTGTGAGGCGGAGTGGAGCGCCACAAATGTAGGAGGACTCACAGTTTTCCGCTCACAAAAACAAACGGACGCCCACTAGACGTCCGTTTTCATTTGGATCAAGAGTCATCGCACTTTTCTGGCTGTGACGATAGCGGATGCCTCAAAAGCGAGAGACGCTACGTTGATATTGGAAAACTCGTTTGCTTTAAGAATTTCAGTCAACTCATTTACCCAGTTTGTTTCCTTGAGGACAGCCGGCACTTCGCGAAAAGCTGTCTCCCACTCGGGATATTTCCAGGCGCCATAGGTTTGTAGAAACTTGAAGTTCAGCTTCCAAAGGCTAGCCAAAACCGGGTTAGCAGGACAAGTAAGCTCGTGGATGATGAGAACGCCGCCCTCGCGCAGCATTCCTCTCGCGTTTTCGATCAAACGATCGAGATCAGCGTACTTGGCCAGGTAAGAGGAAGTTATACAATCAAAACCTCCATCCAGAATTACGTCCTCCGCGCGACCGGAAATAAACTCGATGTTAGTCAGTTGGAGGTCTTTAGCTTTTTTCCTGGCTATGCTTATGTATTCGTCCTGTAGATCGACGCCGATGACGCGGCAGTGGGGAAACTTTCGGGCAATTTTGAAAGTTAGAATGCCGGTCCCGCAAGCTTGATCCAGGATTTGCCTGGAACCTTTGGGCACTTTGTTGAGGATCAGTTTTTTCCACCATATATCAAGTCCCAAAGTGCTCAGATTGGCTATCTGATCATATGTGGTACCGTTGCTCGAAAAGAATCTCTCCGCTAAATCAGTTCCAGTTATCATGACGTTTTCTCGATTCCATCCCTTAACCTGTACCCGAATAGCTGACGCCGTGGCCTTTCAGCCGCGGCAAGTTCAGCTTTCGCGGAGACAAGCGCTTGCTCCAGTCTCATGATGTCGGTCGCTGGCGCGGTAACGTTCAGCCCGCCGATCGATGCGCACTCGCTTGGTAGCAAGCGTAATAGGAGGACGTAATGCAACAGTTCTTTAGGTCAGGTGTGGCATTCGTGGTAGTTGCGCTGCTTTGCTTTGCAGCGGGCTTGAAAGCTGCGAACAACACTGTCTTTATGAGTCTGGGCGGGTTCTGGCTCATCGTCGCGATAGTCGTAAGACGAAGGTATGGGAAACCGCCTGCGGGCGCATCCACCTAACGGGGCTTGAGCGTTCCACCCAAGCTCCTCGGCTCAGGGGACGTTGCTCAGTAAACTCAGTCCACCCGGTGTCTCAAACTCGTTGACAGGTTCGGTATACCAGCAGGCGGACCAGGCAACGATGAGAAATGCGCTTTCGAATCGTGATCAGAGGCGTGGCGTTGGGTCTCGGTGACCCAATCGACAGCGCG
>JADGQV010000103.1 GCA_017881465.1 Gemmatimonadaceae bacterium | reverse complement strand
GAAAGTCGCGCCCACGGACGCGAACGTGCTCATCACCGGCGAGAGCGGCACCGGCAAGGAGCTCATGGCGCTCTTCATGCACGCGCATTCGCTCCGCCAGGCCAAGCCGTTCGTCACCGTCGACTGCGCGGCGATGCCGGAAGGGCTCCTGGAGTCGGAGCTGTTCGGCCACGAGCGGGGCGCGTTCACAGGCGCCGTTCAGCGCACCGACGGACTACTCGCCAAGGCGAATGGCGGTACGGTCTTTTTCGACGAGATCGCCGAGCTCGGGACCAGTCTTCAGTCGAAGCTGCTGCGCGCGCTCGAGCAGCGACAGATACGCCGGCTCGGTGACTCCCGGCTCATCAATCTCGACATCCGCGTGGTGGCAGCGACAAATCACGATCTCGAGGCGACGGTGGCCGCTGGCCTTTTCCGGGAAGATCTGTACTACCGGCTCAACGTCGTCCATTTTAACCTGCCGCCGCTGCGCGCGCGGCACGGCGACGTGCGCATCCTGATGACCGCATTCCTCGAGGAGTTCGCCGTCACCGCGCGCCGCCGGCCGCCCGAGGTGACGGCAGAAGTGTGGACCATCCTCGAGCGGCACCCGTGGCCCGGCAACGTCCGAGAGCTGCGAAACACCGCGCAGCGTCTCGTCGTGTTGGACAACGATGGGCAGATCACGCCGGAGGATCTCGACGACGCGCTCCAACCGCGGGTCAAGCTGCGCGAGGGCGAGCCCGCGAGCTGGCCGCTCTCTTACTCGGAGGCCCAGGAAAAGGCGCTGCGCGACTTCCGTGCCGCCTACGTGGGACGGCTCCTCGAGGTCAATGGCGGCAACGTGTCACGGGCGGCGGTGGCGGCCGGCGTCAGCCGGCGAACGCTTCATCGGTGGCTGGCTGAGCTCAACGGCGCGGTCGCCAAGGAGGGGTCTGATGAATAGGCGCCTGATGGCGAGCGTCGTCCTCGCGGGCGCACTCTTTCACCCGCACGCGCGCCTGGCCGCGCAAGGCGGCATAGTTTCCGGAACGGTCACCGCTCCGGCCCCGCGAATGGGTGGGGTCGTCATCTATCTGATTCCCGCCGCGTCGGCCCGCGTGCCGGCCGCCGCACCGCTCAGCGCCCAGATCGATCAACGCGACCTGCAGTTCGTGCCGCGCGTCATCGCCGTGAGCCCGGGGTCGACTGTATCCTTCCCGAACAGCGATCCCGTGATGCACGACGTCTTTCACCCCAGCATACGCGCCGGCGGCTTCGACCTCGGCATGTACCCTCAGGGTGAGCGCCGCAGCTTCACCTTCGACGATGAAGGCGCCTACGTGATCTTCTGCCACGTGCATCCGGAGATGGTGGCCTATGTCGTCGTGGTGGCGTCGCCGTATCGCGCCGTTACGGACGACGAGGGCCGGTTCAAGCTTGATGGCGTGGCGCCCGGTACCTATCACCTCCGCACCTGGCATCGGCGACTGCGGACGCAGGATCATGTGGTATCAGTTGCCGCCAACGGCACCGTGCGCGTCGACCTGAGACTGAAGTACGGCGTTCCGGTGGAACCGCGGGCGGCGGAGCAGCACCGCCCGCGGTGACCGCGCGCCGGGCCAGCGCGCGCCTACAGTGTCGCTGTAGGAACGACTTCGCGAGAATGGCAGCGCGCCGGATTCCACGTGACCATGAGCATGAGCCAACCGGCGTTGTTGTTCTGGTAGTAATTGCCGACGAAGAAGTACTAAGCTCGTCCCTGGCGTATCTGGGCGCGGACGACGCCGCTGTTCTTGGTTAAAGTGGAATCCCCTATGAGGGCGCTTGTTATTGTTCGATCGCCCGCAGCTTCGCGCCTCATCTCCCGTGCGGAAAGCGATGGCATGAACGGGGTAGAGACGCCCTCCTGCGGCTCATGGTGATTTGCCCCACTACCCACCCAATATTCAAATGCGCCTGCGGGTGATCTCACCCACACCCGTATCGATCACAGGCAGGAGGACGCGATCTAACATCTTCGCCAGCAATGTGCTAGACGTTTCCGGTGAGCATTGGAACGGGCTTTGCTATTCGCACTTAATGCGTAATTCAACCTGCACGGTTGCCGTAATTGCGCCTACACTAGCGCAGGTAATTCTGCCTTGCGGGTTCAAGGATGCTCTGGCTAATTGGGTCAGAGGTTCGGAGTAGGCCAGGGAGTTCACAATCAGCAACGGGGTGGCTCGGTTGGCGAACATCGACTCACAGCACGGTACGGGAAGCTCTGATCAAAGGCCGGTAGAAACGCCGCAAGTTGGACGGCGCAGATTCCTTCAGATGGTCAGCGGCATCGGCGCGGCGCTCTCCGCCCTCGTCATCGGGGCTCCCGTCGTTCGGGCCTTTGTCTCGCCGACGCTGGCGTCGCCGCCGAAGGACGACTGGGTCAAAGTGACCGACGACACGGCACTGCTCGACGTGGGCGTCCCCATCCGGCTGAACTTCGTCGTGTCAGAACAGGATGCGTGGATCGAGAGCCGGATGGTCAAAACAGTGTGGTTGTTCAGCGAAGATGGGGAGAAGTTCAAGGCGTATAACGGTCGCTGCACACACCTCGGGTGCGGGTACAACTTTGACAAAGACGCTAACAACTTCGTCTGTCCCTGCCACCGCGGCCGATTCGACATCAAGACCGGCGCGGTGCTCGACGGACCTCCTCCCCGTCCGCTTGACGAGCTCGAGGTGCAGATCCGCGATAGCGCCGTCTTCGTGAAGTACAAGGAGTACCGGCTGGGCGTTCCCCAACGCGCCGAGGCTTGAGGCCGTGAACCCGATCTTTCGCTGGCTCGACGAGCGCGTTGACCTTCGCGCCCTCAAGGAGCAGTTGCTCGACCGCAAGATGCCGGGCAACCTGACGTGGGCGCACACGCTCGGAAGTGCGACGCTGGCGGTCTTCCTCGTTCAGGTTGTTACCGGCGTGGTGCTGGCGATGTACTACGCGCCATCACCGGACCACGCGTACGACAGCATCCGCTACTTGCAGCAACACGTGCTGAGCGGCGCCCTCCTGCGCGGTATCCACCATTGGGCCGCTTCGGCGATGGTCGTGCTCGTGCTCGCCCACATGATCCGCGTGTTCTCGACGGGTGCCTACAAATACCCGCGCGAGATCAACTGGCTGCTCGGCGTCGTGCTCCTGTTCCTGGTGCTCGGCTTCAGCTTCACCGGATACCTGCTGCCGTGGGACCAGAAGGCCTATTGGGCTACGCAAGTGGGTACTAACATTGCCGGCACGACGCCAGGTATCGGCGGAATGTTGGTGAAGCTGCTTCGCGGTGGCTCGCAGCTCGGCGCGGCCACACTGTCGCGCTTCTTCGCGCTGCACGTATTGCTGATGCCTCTGTTGCTCACAGTGGTGGTCTTTCTGCACCTCGCGATCGTCGTTCGCCAGGGCATCGCGGCACGAACGGGAGCAATGGAAGGGGGAGCGCCGCCGCGCACGAGTGATCCGGAGTACCCCGCGTACTACAAACAGGCGTACGCCAAGAGCAAGGGCGCCGGCGTCCGCTTCTATCCCGACCTCACCGCGAAGGACATCGTCGTGGTGACGGCGATCATCCTCGTTCTCGTGCTGCTTGGTCTCTTCGTTGGAGCCGGACTTGAACCGCCGGCAGACCCGACGGATACCAGCTATGTCCCGCGCCCGGAATGGTATTTCCTGCCGTTCTTCCAGCTGCTGAAACTGGTCCCCGGGTCGCTGGAAAGCCTGGTTGCGGTCGGCATCCCGACCGTGCTGGTGATCCTCCTGGTGGCGCTGCCATTCTTCGACCGCGGCAGCGCGCGCGCTTTCTCCAAGCGCCCGATCGCCCGTTTCTCGCTGTTCTTCCTGCTCGGCGGCGCCGGGCTCTTGCTGGGAGCATCGTTCATGGGTGAGCAACCGGGAGCAATTGCGGCTGAAGTCGGGCGACCACTCTCGAACACCGAGCGCTCTGGTAAGGCGATCTTTGGCGCTTCACAATGCGGGAGCTGTCATGCCGTCGCGGGCAAGGGAGGCGGGAGCCAGGAAAACGCGCCCAACCTCTCGTTGATCGGCCTGAAACACTCCGGCGCATGGATTCACAGCTTCATCGAGAATCCGCTCCGGTTCCACGCCGACTCGAAGATGCCGAGTTTCGGCCCGCCGACGCTTTCGCACCAGGAAATCGAAGAGGTCACGCGCTACCTCGTGACGCTGCGCGGCCCCGGTGGCGAACTCAAGCAGCCCGAGTTCGTTGACACGTTCCCTGAGCTGCCCAAACCCAAGGAGAAGTAATAATGAAACGCGTTGTCCTCGCAGGCCTGGTGTTCGCGGCCTCTGGTGCCATATCGAACGCCGGTGCCCAGACAGTGGACGCCAAGACCGTCTATGATGCGAACTGCAGGAAATGCCACGGCGTGGCGGGCACACCACCGAAGGCAATGGCGGCGAAGTTCCCCAAGATCGCCGCGTTTGACGCCGCGTTTTTCGCGAAGCGATCCGACGACTCAGTGGTCAAGGTCCTCACGAACGGAAAGAGCAAGGATATGCCGTCGTTCAAGAACAAGACGACGCCGGCCGAGATGGCCGCCGTCGCCAAGTACGTGCGCGCGTTTGCAACTAAGGTGAAGTAAGCAGCCGAATAACCAACCGACCGCCGCCCGGTATCGCCGGGCCGGCAGAGGATTCTAAACGATGCGACATATGCGATACGTGCGGTGGCTCTCCGTGGCGCTGGTTCTGTTCATCGCGCCCCGAATGGCAATCGCCCAGCAGAAGCAGCCGCCGGCCGGGTATGCCGGGAGTGCCGCGTGCGTCGATTGCCACAAGGAATCGGTGCATCAGTTCGAGGCCACCGTGATGGGGAAACTCATTAAGGAAAACGGCGGCGTCAAAAACGGCGAGCACGGCTGCGAGTCGTGCCATGGCCCCAGCAAGGCTCACGTTGAGTCGGGCGGTGATGTACTGCCTCCGATTTCATACAGCAGCAAAGCAAAGACCTCGGTTACCGACCGCAACGCGAGCTGCCTGACCTGCCACGAGAAAACCTCGCGCACCATGTGGGCCGGAAGCACACACGAGTCGCGAAACCTGTCCTGCACCGACTGCCACGTCGTGATGCATGACAATACAGAGAGATCGAACCTGAAGAAGGCTTCTGTTCTGGCTACCTGCGGAAGCTGCCACAGGGAAAAGGCAGCGGCGATGAGCAAGTTCTCGCACATGCCGCTCGGCGAGGGGAAGATGGAATGCACAAACTGTCACAGCCCGCACGGGTCGCCGAACGAGAAGCTGCTGGTGGCGAGTTCGGTGAACGAGACGTGTTTCAGCTGTCACGCCGAGAAGCGTGGTCCCTTCATGTGGGAGCATTTGCCCGTAACTGAAAGCTGCTCAAACTGCCACGACCCACACGGCAGCAACAAGATACGCATGCTGAAGTACGTGCCGCCGCGTCTGTGCCAGCAATGCCACCTCACGCCGCACGGCGCCCCCTCGGGGCGTCCTGAGGACCAGGCGTCGGTGCGCTTCAACTACAACAAAGGCTGCGTCAACTGCCATTCGCAAATACACGGTTCGAATCACCCCGCCGGCGTCTTCTTCACTCGATGATGTCGACCGACAGAGGAATATCAAATCATGCGTCACTATAGTCTCAGCATTACGACCGCGTGTGTCCTCGCCGCCGGCGCGCTGACTTGGGGCGTTCCCGCCAAGGGCAATGCGCAGGCGACCAAGGACAGTGCCCAGGCGACCAAGGACAATGCCCAGGCGACCAAGGACAATGCCCAGGCGACTAAGACCAGCAACAGCGGCACCTTCACCGCCGCAGCCGAGGTTGGCGGGCGCGGTTTCACGACAGAACCCAGCGATGTCGATAACGGCAGGCTGGAGCTTTATCGCTCACTTCCCAAAGGCGCGTTGCTCGAGCGGGGGTCGTTGCGCTTCACCCCAGCCGACAGCATGGGCAGGTACCAGCTGGTTTCGCGTCGACTCGGACAGATCGACCAGAGCCTTTGGCTCGAAGCGTTGATGCCCAAGCTGTACGATTTCAATGTGCGATGGGACAGGATCCCGCACCTGTATTCGTCAACGGCCCGCTCACCGGGAGACGAGGGTGGAACCACTCTTGGTCTCAACTCTCTACCGACCCCTCGACCGGACACGACCGCCTGGAAGAACGCGCCCTATATCGGCAACATTCGCACAATCTGGGATCCGGTGAAGACGTCGTTTGCCTTGAGGCCCACCGAAGCTCTCGACACCAAGTTCGACTGGCTTCACATCGGCAAGAAGGGCAACCTAGCCAAGTCTATCAGCTTCAGCGGTTCAGGCGGCCCGTCGCGTGAGTATGTCTCGCCGATCGATGAAACCGTCAACAACTTCCGAATCGCGCAGTCGTATTCCTCCGGTCTGCGCGACAGGAACAGCGCGCTCGGCGAGATCGTAAAGAGCGTTCAGGGGACCATTGCGTACCAGTACTCGAAGTACCACAACGAGTTCAACTCGGTCCTGGTGGACAACCCGGCGCTGAGCACGCCGGTTGCGCTCACGTACAACCCGACCACGCAAGCCTACACGTGTCCGAACAATGTGGTCTGCGGAACGAACACAGCCCGTGTGGGACTGCCGCCGAGCAACACGGCATCAACCATTTCACTGATGGGTGCGGTGCTGCTGCCGCTTCGCACGCGCTTCGTGGGATCGGTGAACACTTCGACAGAGAAGCAGAACGAGCCATTTCTGCCGCAGTTCAACAACTCCGCACTCGCCGCCACCGATCCGAACCTGAACCTGCTAGCAAACCAGCGTCCGAGTCTCGAGGGTAAGGTCGACCGCGCGACTGTCAACTTTGTAGCGACGAGCCATCCAATCACTAACCTTACTCTCGGCGCGAAATATCGAAACTACAGCTACAGCAACAAGACGCCTCAGGGTCGCATCCTCGCCATGGTGGTTAGCGATCGCGCAACCACACTCAGTGACTCCGCGACCACTGAGTGGGATCCGTTCACCAAGGTCAATGAAGACTTTAGTGCGACTTATCAGATCATCAGCAATGGCTCGGTTTCCGTCGGGTACGGCATTGAGAACTTTACTCGCGAGCCAGGCGTATTTCGAGCGGATGGATCGCAAGAGAAAACGCCGCGGGTGGCCGTTGATTACGGCGCGCTCAGCTGGCTGTCGCTACATGGGAGCTACATGCTGGGTCACCGGAAATACACCGGCACGTACACGGAAGCTTCTACGGAAGTCAGCGACATGCGCAGCTACATGTTCGCTGATCGCAACAGCGCGCGCATCAATCTCATGGCTACTATCACGCCGTTCGATCCGCTAAGCGTCGGACTTTCGTACCAGAACGGCGAAGACATGTACGGCAAGCGCGGCCAGAGGTTCGGCTTGATGAGCGACAAAACCATCACGACGGGTGTGGATGCCGACTACACTCCGATCGAACGACTCAACCTGAGCGCCGGATACACCCATGAGAAGACGGACGCCGTGGATCGCTTCCGCTACCGAACTGGTGCGGTGGGCTCAGTCACGTATGACAATCCAGCGTATTACTGGACGACGACTAATGCCGACAGGAACACAACCGCGTACGGAAACGTCCGGGCGGTACTGATCCCCGAGCAGCTGGAGCTGACCGGTGGTTTCTCAGTCATCGACTCGAAGTTCCATATGTTCAACGTCAACGATGAGACACCGACGGGTGGCACCGCCGCACAGAACCTGTCGGCCACGGTCGACAACTGGCCGGAGGTGACGACCAGGCTGACACCGATCAATCTTGCGGTGCAGTACAGGCTGACGCCGGAGTGGGGATTGACGCTCAGCTTCACCTCGGAAAAGTACGAGAACAACAACTTCCAGTTCGAAGCGCCGGCTTTCACGAGTACGACGCTTGCAGGCGGCCCGCCGATCACGTCGTGGACCGGCGACCTTCCAGGGAACGTAGGCGCGACAGCGGGCACCAACACCGGCCAGTTCCATTTCCTGGCAAACAATTATCATCCGTACACTGCTCGATGGTTTACGCTGCTGTTCAGCTATAATCCATCATTCCTGCCGTTCAGATCGGGGCGCTCCGCGTTCTGATCCTGCGGGGAAAGCAGAGGGTTTGAAGAACGGCGGCGAGGAAATTCCCTCGCCGCCGTTTTTTTATGGCTCTCCAGAGGATTCCGTAGTGGCTTCGTGTCAGGCTCGCGTAGCTCTGAAGGCCTGCCACAGGCAGACAAAAGAAACCCCGGGAATCCGCTTCCCGGGGTTTCGTGTCCGCGTCGTTACTGGATTCTAGTTCCCAGCAGCTGCCACGACTTCTTCGCTGTCGCGTGTAGGGCTGGGCAGCATGTTCTTCAGCCCATCCATCATGTCCATCGGCAACGGAATGATCGTGCTGTTCCCTTCGCCGGCGATTTCCACGAGCGTCTGGAGATACCGCAACTGCAACGCCGGCGGTTCGTTCCGAATGATGTGTGCAGCCTTGCCAAGTGTCGTCGCCGCGAGGAATTCGCCGTCGGCGCGAATGATCTTCGCGCGTTTCTCACGCTCCGCCTCGGCCTGCGCCGCCATCGAGCGCTGCATTCCTTCCGGCAACAGAACGTCCTTCACTTCGACCACGGAGACCTTCACGCCCCACGGTTCGGTGTGCCCATCGATGATCTGCTGCAGCGTGTGATTGATCTTCTCGCGGTGGGCGAGCAGTTCGTCGAGCTCTGACTGGCCCAGTACGCTACGGAGCGTCGTCAGAGCGATCTGCGATGTCGCCCTGCCGAAATCCACCACCTGCAGGAGCGCTTTTGCTGGATCGATCACGGCGAAATACACCACCGCGTCCACCTTGATCGTCACGTTGTCCCGCGTGATGATCTCCTGGGGCTCGACCGTGAGGGTCACGGTT
>JADGQV010000102.1 GCA_017881465.1 Gemmatimonadaceae bacterium | reverse complement strand
CCAACATCAACCGAACCGCTCCTCTCTCGCGCAATAGCTCAGAACTCCAACGTGGAGAGGTACGCATAGTCGCGCCGTGCGCTCTCGAGCGGAGTCCCCGGATAGCTCTCCTGCTCGACGTACAGGATCTTCTCGTCGATGTGATCGATGCTCGCTAACAGGCGCTTGAAGTCGATGACGCCCTTTCCGAGATCCGTATCGTGGTCCGCGCCGAGAGCCGGAACGTCCTTGATGTGAAAGAGCGAGTAGCGCGAGCCAAAGCGCTTCAGGTAGTCGAACGGATCACCGCCGGCCTGCGCGAGGTTTCCGATGTCGAGCTGCAGGCGCACATAAGCGGGGTCGGTGCGTTCGGCGAGCAAGTCATAAGGAACGACGCCGTCGATCTTTTTGAAATCGATGGATTCGTCATGAAAGGCGATCCGAATACCGCTCGGGAGCGCGCGGCGTCCCGCCTCATTGAGACGATCGGCCCAGTGGCGGTAGTCGTCGAGCGTCGGCTTGTCGGTCGGAAGGCTCGCGAGGACCAGGTAGTCGTGGCCAAGTATCTTCGCCGTGTCGATCTGGCGATCGAGATCATCGAACGACTCGCCGCTGAGGTGCGTAGATGGCGCACGCAGTCCGTTGCGGTCGAGAATAGCTCGCAATCGTGCCGGTGGCATCCCGAAATTGTTCATCGAGCTGAGCAGCTCGACGTCTTTGTAACCTGCCTGGGCGATGTCGCCGAGCGTGCGCTCCAGATCACGCCGCGCGTCGTCGCGCAAAGTGTAAAGCTGAATCCCCACGCGGCGGAGACGGCGCGGTGTCGATGTCATGCTGCCCGGCCGGGGCGCGCAAGCCAGGTGCGGCACGGCGGCCGCGAGTCCGACAGTCGATAGAAACGTACGGCGATTCATGGGATCTCCTTAAACGCGGACCGCGACGATCGCGGTTCCGTAGCAGAGGACTTCGGTCGCGCCCTGTATGACCTCGGTCGCGTCGTACTGAATTCCGACCACCGCAGTCGCGCCCAGCTCCTGCGCGTGCTTCGCATCAGGTCGAATGCCTCAGCGCGCCTTTTCTCGCAGAGCTGGGTGAACAGCGAGATGTTCCCGCCGGCCAGGGTCTGGAGCGATGCGCCGATGGTTCCGAATATGGAACGGGACCGCACCGTTACGCCGCGAACAACGCCAAGCGTTTGAGTAGCGCGGTACCCCTCGATATTCAGGGCCGTAGCCGTCATCGAGTGCGGGATCGGTCTGGCGGCCATGTCAGTCCTCCACGACTTTGAATTAAAGGGCAGGGCGAATGCTCCCAGCGTAACGTCAACCGGGCCCGAGCACCAGACTAATGTCGGATGCGGGCCATGGCGTGAACGTCCGTACTCTCGGCCTCTCGATAGCGCACAGCTGGCATCGCAGCACCCGCCTCCGGCAGGATGAGCCTGAAAAGGATATTGTTTGTGCCGAGCAAATGTCAGACTGACGCACGGGCTGGCAGAACACCCCAATTCGGGAGACGCCATGACGAAGGGCAACTTTTCGCGACGTGAATTTCTGGAAATGAGCGCGGCGGCAGCAGGAGGATCGGTTGCGGCGAGAAGCGTTCTCCTGAGTCCGCAACCGCTCGACACCTCGGCGAGACCGGCCGCTCCCAGCGACACGATTCGTTTCGGCATGGTCGGCATCGGCATGCAAGGGTCCGGGCTGCTCGGCACCTCGATCACGATCCCGGGAGTCGAATGTGCCGCGGCAGCTGATCTCTACGACGGCCGGCACACCCTCGCCCGCGAAATCGTGCGCCCCGGTCTGCCAGTCACCCGGCGCTATCGGGAGCTGCTGGACAACAAAGACATCGACTGCATCGTGGCGGCGGTTCCCGATCACTGGCACCGGCAGGTGGTGATCGACGCAGTCAGCGCGGGCAAGGACATCTACTGCGAGAAGCCCATGTCACATAGCGCCGCCGACGGAGTGGCGATGGTCGATGCGGCAAAGAAGAGCGGCCGCATCGTGCAGATCGGCTCGCAGCGTGTCAGCTCCCAGATTTGCGCGAAGGCCAAAGAAATTGTCTCGCAAGGAATGCTCGGAGATCTCATGCTTGTCGAAGGATCGATGGGCCGCAATGATCCAAATGGAGCGTGGCAATATCCGCCGCCATTCGATCTCTCTCCGCAGAACCTCGATTGGGATACGTGGCAGGGAAACGTTCCCAAGCGGCCGTTCAATCCGTTGGTCTTTGCGCGCTGGCGGTGCTGGAAGGAATACGGCACCGGAGTCGCCGGCGATCTGCTCGTTCATCTGATCAGCGGGATGATGGTGATGCTGGGGATCAATGAGGCGCCGAAGCAGGCATCCGCGGTGGGCGGGATCAGGCACTGGAAGGACGGGCGCAACATGCCCGACGTTCACGCGGTTCTGTATTACTATGGCGATCTTCCGGTCTACATGCGGCTCAATCTCGCCACCGAGATGCCGGAGACGTATCGGATTCAGGGGTCGAAGGGACTGCTCGAAGTCGGCGAGTTCGGCCTGAGCTTCACGCCCCAGCTGGGGATCGATACGTCACCCAGCTATTACACTGGCAGTTTCCCTCGCGCGATGCGGGAAGAGTACGAGAGAAAATGGCACCAGGAGAACGATGCGAAGCTGGCGAAGGCGGCGGTTCAGGAATCGATCTCGTTCCGAATGCCCGACTACGATGACATCCGGCCCCATCTCACGACCTACTTCGACGCGGTGCGCTCGCGCAAACCTGTTGTCGAGGATGTGGTATTCGGTCACCACGCGGCGCTGGCGTGTCACATGGCGAACGAGTCGTACTTTCGAGGAGGATCTGTCAAATGGGACGAGGCCACGAAGACCATCAAGGGCTGACCATCTCCCCACGAGGAAACCGATAGCCGCGCTAAGCGCTGCCGCGTTCCGACCGGGCAGATTGGTCAGAGTTTTGGCCGAGTCGACCCAGGAGATAACCAGTGCCGAACAAGACGGCTCCGACCACGAGAGACCCCGCCGCCACCGTAATCATCGCCGGCAACTCGGTACGGGTATCGCCTCGCCTGCCCAAAAATGCGAGGACGACGATCACAGTCCCGAACGATATGAGAATCCCGCCAATACCCATCAACCCCGCGGCAAATCCTGAACGCATCGATGCCCTCTGTCGTGTCTGCCTGACCTGGCTGGTAATCGTAGTCGCTACAGACGCATCGCGTAAGCAGCGCGCTCGAGCTCGACGAGCTCATGCCGGCAACGGGGTGGGGCTCCAGCGAGTCAGTCCAGGATTGGCGTGGCCACGCGGAATTCGACGTATCCACATTTGCGGCAAAGATAGCTGTCGAGCGTGACCTGGTTGCGGCCTTGCGCATGACGCTCTGGATCGACGCCGACGCTGCCCCGCGGGAGGTGAAGGAAATCTGCTTCCGGGCGTCCGAGCGCCTCAAGCTCGCGACGGTGCTGGTGGCAAACCAGCGCGTCCAACTTCCACCGGGGTACGCGCACCTGTCGGCCGTGCGAGTCGACGGCGGGCCGGACGTGGCCGACCGCTATATCGTGGAGCATGCCGCCCTCGGCGACGTGGCCGTCACAGCCGACATCCCGCTTGCCGCCCTTCTGGTGCCCAATGGGGTCGTCGTCCTCGACCCCCGCGGCGAGGAGTACACGGCAGAAATCATTGGGGAGCGCCTGTCGGTGCGGAACTTCATGGACGGACTCCGGACGGCCGGCGTCGAGACGGGTGGCTACGCGGCCTACGGCTCGCGCGAGAAGCAGGCATTCGCAAACGCACTCGACCGGGCGCTCACGCGCGCGATTCGTACCGGCGGGCATCGCGCCCGTTAAGTGAAAGACATCGAATACCGAAGCGCAGGGTATGGATCGCACGGCTTCGACTAGCGTCACCAGGCGTAAGGAGCGAGACCTAATTCCGCCGTTCCTTACGCCACCAGAAAAGCTCCTAGCGAATTGGCATGTGTTGCTTACAGCCCCCTGCTTCGGTTTTGTGGATGCCAGCTAGTGCATCAAATCTCTCGCGACACCGCGGCGGCGAGTCTTGCGCCACCTGAGATCGATCTTACTCGCTGCGAGCCGGCGTGAGAGGCGAGCCGATCCGGTGCAGTCTTTGTTACGAGAGCATTAAGTCGATCTATCGAGTTCGCTTCCGCAAGATCGCCCTCGCCGGCGCACCTTCGTGCCCCCCTACCTTGATCGGCAACACAATCAAGTCGTAATCCCCGGCACTCACCCCCTCGAGCGACAACCCCTCGACGATCGGAATCCCTTTGCCTAGAAGAATCCGATGTGTCATCGGCGCCGGTGCACCGAACTGCTCGGCCGAGATGTAGTCTATCCCCACCAGCTGCACGCCTGCATCGGCCAGCAGCTGCGCCGCATCGGGAGCGATGTATGCGAAGTCGCGATGAAAGTTGGCGGATGCCATCCAGCCGCGCAGCGAGCTCCTGGTGCGGAAGATCACCCGCTGCGCGCCCTTCCACTCATGCCGGTTTAGCTCCGCGACATCGATCGCCTGCACACCGTCTGGGATGTCGATCACTCGGGCCGGTCCGATCAGCGGTTGCAGCGGCATCCGGTCGATCGATGCGCCGCCGAGCACGAAGTGCATCGGCGCGTCGATGTGCGTTCCGCTGTGCGCGCCCAACGAATACGCGGACAGTGTCAGCGCGTCGCCTTTGCGCATGTCCTTGAGGAACTCGAACTTCATCGGCGCATCGCCCTCGTACACCGGGGTCGTCGCCGGATCGAGCGTCGCCGTCGCATCGATCCATCCGTTCGACATCAGCGTCACAGGGCCGCCGACGCGAGACGCCGCTTGCTGCGATGGTGCGCATGCCACTGCGCCCAGTACTACCACGGCCGCTAAGGTCCAACCGCGCCGAATGCTGCTTTTCTCCGTTCCCATGTGACCTCCCAGGCAATGTCGCACGTTCGCGCCGCGAACAATCGCGGCTGACGGGAAAACCCGCGTATCAGAGCGCAAGACTCAGAAGTATCGTGAATCCCAGTCCCGCGACCCCAATGATGGTCTCCGCCACCGTCCACGTCTTCAGTGTCTGCGGGACGGTCATATTGAAGAATTCCTTGATGAGCCAGAAGCCGGAATCGTTCACGTGCGAGAGCACGAGCGAACCGGCCCCCGTCGCAAGCACCAGCAGCTCGGCATGAGTGCCCGGCGTCGCCATCGCGATAGGTGCGACGATTCCGGCGGCGGTCGTCATCGCCACGGTCGCCGATCCGGTGGCTACGCGTATGAGCGCCGCCACGACCCAGGCAAGGACGAGCGGCGAGGCGTGTGATCCAATTGCCACGTCGGCGATCGCGCGTCCCACACCGCTCTGCACGAGCACCTGGTTGAATCCACCCCCCGCGCCGATCACCAACAGTATCGTAGCTGTCGGGGCCAGGCAGTCGTTGCAGAACTTCATCACTTCCGCTCGTGTGAAATGTCGCGCCCGGCCCAGAGACCAGAACGAGAAGAGCAATGCGAGGAGCAACGCGACGATCGGGTGCCCGATGATATGCAGCGCCAAGCGCACCGAGCTCGCTGCGTCGAGCGCGATGTCGGCCGCGCTGGCGAGGAGCATCAGGATCACGGGAATCAACACCGTGAATAGAGAGATACCGAACCCCGGCGTCTGCTGGATCGCACCCGAGGCACTGTCCAGTTGCGCCGCCATCGGATTCTCCGCCGGAAGCACGATGCGCGGCGCAATCCACGCGGCGAAGATAGGCCCCGCCAGCGAAGCCGTCGGCAGGCCGACGAGCAGGCCGTAAAGAATTGTGCGCCCGACATCGGCGTGATACGCCGTCACGGCGAGCATCGCCGCCGGATGTGGCGGCAGCATCCCGTGCACCACCGAAAGGCCGGCTACGAGCGGGATCCCGATCTTGATGAGCGACATCCCCGTGCGGCGTGCTATCGTGAACACAAGCGGAATGAGCAGAACGAAACCCACCTGGAAGAAAACAGGGATCCCGACGATAAAAGCGACAAGCATGATGGCCCAGTGCACACGCCGAACGCCAAAGAGATCGATGAGCGTGGTCGCGATGCGTGTGGCAGCGCCCGACTCCGCCATCATCTTTCCCAGCATGGTGCCGAGTGCGACCACGACGGCAATGAAGCCCAGCGTGGCACCCACGCCATCCTGGAACGACTTCACCGCGTCGCCGGGCGGCATCCCGGCCGCCACTCCCATGACAAGAGAGACGACAATCAGAGCGACGAAGGGGTGCCACTTGAAGCGCGCGATGAGCACGATGAGTGCGATCACCGCGCCGAGTGCGTAGAGGAGCAGGCGAGTGTCAGGCGTCATACTGATGCGCGCGCCACGAGAGCGGCGACGAGATCTTGTGGTGATTCCCTGATGTCACACACCCACGCGTGCTCGTCAGGCGATGGCTCCTCGAGCGTGGCGAGTTGGCTGTCGAGCAGGGATGGCGGCATGAAGTGCCCGCGCCGGCTGGCGAGGCGTTCAGCGAGCAGGGCGGGGGGCCCTCGTAGAAAGACGAACCGCAACTCGCTCGCTTGAGCGCGAAGGACGTCCCGGTACGATCGCTTGAGCGCGGAGCAGGTCATCACCAGCCCGGTGCCGGCGTCCTTCGTCTCTCGGATCCGCACCGCGAGTGAGCGAAGCCATCGCACGCGATCGTCGTCGGTGAGTGGAACTTCTCGCGACATGCGCTGCACGTTTTCGGCGGAATGGTGATCATCCCCTTCGACGAAGTCGATGCCGAGCGCACGGGCGAATGCCGCGCCGATCAAGCTCTTCCCGGAGCCGGAGACGCCCATCACGACGTAAAGGCCTCTGTTCACGATATCCAACGACCAATGAGCGACCGCCTGCCGGACGTTCCATTCTTTGCGGCGACGATTCCAGTCAGCGACTTTTTCAGCAGAGTCCGTGGCTGTCGGTCCAACGCCCTAGTTCAGTTGCGAATGAATCTACTCTACTCAGCGATCACCCCACCAGCGATCTTTCACCGGGTGCCACTGGTGCCGAACGACGAGTTCCGCGCGAACATTTCGCGCGCTGCTGACAACATCCTCGACCTGGAACTGAATGTCAGGGAACGCCGTGACGATCGATTGCAAGAGCTCCCAGAGTGTTTCGCGGATCGGCGCGAAGATTGCGCAGTTGTCGCGCGAGGTCTTCGCCATCGTTGGTGATTGTGCCTTCACCGAGGGTGCGTTGACGGTCAACGTCAGGCGCTTCCCGCTGGCGCAGCGATCGCGCATGGCGAGCCGCGCCGTGGTACGGAAGGTGGCCGGAGGATCCCCCCTCACGCCGAGTCGCCCGTGAAGTTCAAGACCATCATCGAGCCGTTTCGTATCAAGACGGTCGAGCCGATCCGCCAGACCACCGACGCGCAGCGGGCGGCGGCGATCCGCGCGGCGCACTACAACGTATTCCAGCTCGACGCCGAGGATGTGCTCATCGACCTGCTCACCGACTCGGGAACGGGAGCGATGTCGGTGTACCAATGGGCCGGCATGATGAAGGGCGACGAGTCCTATGCCGGCGGCCGCTCCTTTCATGCCTTCGTCAAGTCGGTGAAGGAGATCACCGGGTTCCAGAACGTGATCCCCACGCACCAGGGACGCGCCGCCGAGCACATCCTCTCGGGCGCGATGCTCAAGCCCGGGTCGATCGTCCCCAACAACACGCATTTCGACACCACGCGAGCGAACGTCGAGCACCGCGGCGCGGTTGCCCTCAACCTGCCGATCGCGGAAGGGCGCGAGCCGCAGACCATCCATCCCTTCAAGGGGAACATGGACGTCGCCGCGCTCGAGCGGGTGTTGCGCGATAACGCCGGCAACGTGCCGCTGGTGATGACCACTGTCACCAACAACTCCGAGGGCGGGCAGCCGGTGAGCATGGAGAACATCCGCCGCACCTCGGCCCTCTGCCGCACGCACGGCGTGCCCTTCTTCATCGACGCCTGTCGCTTCGCCGAGAACGCGTGGTTCATCAAGACCCGCGAGCCGGGGTACGCCGGCAAGTCGCCGCTGGAGATCGCACAGGAGATGTTCGGCCTTGCCGACGGCTGCACGATGAGCGCGAAGAAGGACGGGATGGCGAACATCGGCGGATTTCTCGCGATGAACGACGACGCCCTCGCCCTCACCTGCAGCAACTCCCTCATCCTCACCGAGGGATTCCCCACCTACGGCGGGCTCGCCGGCTACGACCTCGAGGCAATCGCGGTCGGGCTGTACGAGGCCCTCGATCCCGACTACCTGCAGTACCGCATCCGCTCGGTGGAGTACATCGCCGAGAAGATGATCGCCGCCGGGATTCCCATCGTGCGTCCCGCGGGTGGCCATGCGCTCTACCTTGATGCCAGGAGTTGGCTCCCGCACATCCCGCCGCACCAGTACCCGGGGTGGGCGCTCTCCGTCGCGCTGTACGTCGAGGGGGGCATCCGCGCGTGCGAGATCGGCTCGGTGATGTTCGGGCAGCAGCCCGACGGCAGCGAGCGCGCCGCCGACCTGGAGCTCGTGCGTCTCGCCTTTCCGCGCCGCGTCTATACGCAGAGCCACATGGACTACGTGGCCGAGGTGCTGCTGCACGTGAACACCATCGCGAAGGACATTCGCGGCGTGCGGATCGTGGAGCAGCCGGCGGTGCTCAGGCACTTCACCGCGAAGTTCGAACTCCTGCCCCGCTAGCCGCGGGCAGCCGTAACCCTAGAGGACAACCAAAGTGACGCACCATCGCAGCTGGGCCGAGCCCTGGAAGATCAAGGTCGTCGAGCCGATCCGGATGACTACCGCCTCCGAACGCAAAGAGCACATCCGCGAGGCCGGCTACAACACCTTTCTCCTCCGCTCCGCGGACGTGTACATCGACCTCCTCACCGACTCCGGCACCAACGCGATGTCGG
>JADGQV010000101.1 GCA_017881465.1 Gemmatimonadaceae bacterium | reverse complement strand
GAGTTCAACACCCAGCCGCCCGTCCGCTTTTTTACGCTCCGTTTCGATTTCAAACAATAACTCACCGAGACCGATCAACATGACTAATACTCTGAGAGGAAGGGGCGCTCGCGCCCTTTCCAGTCTGGCCCTTGCGGCAGTCGCGATCGCGGGCTCGGCATGCGACACCAACAAGCTGGTGCAGGTCTCCGACCCCGCCACGCTGCGCCCGGGTGATCTGAACAACATCGGGTCGGTACCGGCCCTGGTGAACGGAGCGTTCCGCCAGTTCATCGGCGGCTACAGCGGTTTCGGCGACGATTCGTTCCTATCGTCGTCGGCCGTAATCTCCGACGAGACATACTACGGCGATACCTTCCCGACGCGAGATGCAGCGGACCGGCGCTCGCTACAGCCGACCGTGCTGGGCAACATTTCGGACCTCGCCTTCTCTCGTCTCCAGCAGGCGCGCTTCAATGCTCGCCGTGCGTATGGCGTCGTCGACCAGTTCACGACAGCGGCGACGGCCGTCGCAGATTCCGCGACCAAGGCGCAGCTTCGGACGATCGAGGGCTACGTCTACGTGACGCTGAGCGAAGGCTGGTGCAGCGACGTGCCGTTCAGCGTGCTGCCCGACGTCGGACCGATCGACCCGAGCCAGATCGTAGGCGGCGTCGGTCTCAGCACCAGCCAGATGAACGACACGGCGGTAGTCCGCTTCGACCAGGCGCTGGCCAACAACAGTCTCAACCGTCTCGCGGCGGTTGGAAAAGGGCGTGCGCTGCTCAACAATGGCCAGTTTGCCGCAGCAGCGGCGGCGGTCGCGGCGGTTCCCACCAACTATGTGTTCCTGCTGCAGCACTCTCAGAACACGACGGCGGAAAACAATCCGATGGCGTCGCTCGAGCAGAACGGCCGTTATGGCGTAGCGAACCTCGAGGGCGGCCTGACGGCGACGGGTACGGCGATTCGCACCGACACGGCGTCGACGACCACGGCGCCCGGTGGAAGCGCGGAGGGACTGGCGTTCCGCGGTTTCTTGGACATCCGTGTGCCTTGGGAGCCCAAGCCGACCAACGGCCTGTGCTTCTCGTCGTCGATCCGTTGCAAATTGAACGACAACTATCCGAACTTTGACGCCGATGTGCCGCTGGCGTCCGGAGTGGAGGCTCGTCTGATCGAGGCCGAAGCGGCGCTGCAGGCAGGTGATGCGGCGACCATGATCTCGAAGCTCAACACGCTCCGCGCCGCTTCGACGGCGCTACTGACCGGGCTGTACGCGGGCGCGACGCCGACGAGCGCGTTCAAGACGAACGGCGCACCGAACACGCTCGCTCCGTTGACGGATCCGGCTGATCCGGCGACGACCCCAGACATACAGTTCGCCGCACGCCGCGACCTGCTGTTCAAGGAGCGCGCGCTGTGGCTCTACAACACCGGCCACCGTCAGGGTGATCTGCGCCGTCTTGCGCGCGCGCCGTACAGCCTCGCGACGAGCGCTGTGTTCCCGAGCGGACTGTTCTTCCGAGGCGGTTCTTACGGCTCGGACGTCGCCTATCCGATTCCGTTCACCGAGCAGAACAACACGGCCTTCAACCCGGGGGCCTGCAACAACACGACGCCGTAACGACGGACCACGCTTCACGAACGTCTCTACGGGGTGCGACTTCGGTCGCACCCCGTAGTCTTTTTTTGCCCAGGGAGCGAAGAGAAGCGACGACGAGCCGGTATCGCGGCCGTGTTTCTACCCCCTTGCGACCCCTCGCGTTCGCGCCGAGGCTCAAGGAGTGTCGGCGAGCCGCTTCTCCGTCGCTGTGCGCAGGTGTTCCTCGATCGCGCCAGTGGAGCTGCAGACGATCGGGTCGCCCGACGAGCCGGCGTTGCGGCGCAGTGTGCCGGTCACTCGGGTCGAGGCCGACGTCGTGCCGTCTGGCAGCAGTGACAGCGTTGTAATTACGACCGCCGTCACGCGGCCCGCATCCACCATTGGCCCGGTGAGTGTGGAGCCGCAGTCGAAGAACTGGGCGATGGGCCGTCCCATCACGCGCCGCGGTACGACGAATGCGGCGTTGCCGTATCGCCCTGTGGCGGGATCGGAGATGGCGGGATCGATGCCGAGATCGGCGTAGCTCGCGACGAGCGCGTGCCACACCTTGTCCATTGGCGCGAAGAACTTCACGCGCGAGAGTTCGTCGCCGGTGGACTGACGCATCACGTTGCCGTCGGTGTTCACGACGAGGACGCGATCGGGGGTGGGATCCGGCGTCGGGATGTTTGACGGCCCGCAAGCGCTCGCGAGGAGCATGGCAGGGGCAAGCGGGAGAGACAATCCTATTCGACGCATGGAAGGTGCTGGGTTGAGATGACGGGATGGGTGCCGGTCGTGTCGGCGCGGTTATCTTGTAGCCGGCGCGGAAGCGCCGCGCGGTCAGCCACTGAACCTTGACCGCAGCAGCGCGCGGAGATCAAGGAGCGGCTGGTTCGCAGTTTCCTCTGTCACCGCCGGCGCATTGTCGGTGCCAAGCGCCACGCGCTGCATGTTGTCGCGAACACCGCGGTCGATGAATCGGCAAAGCTGGTCGAGCGAATAGTCCGCGCCGCGGCGAGACGAATAAGCGTTGAGCGGATATGTCACGCTTAGGTAATTCCGCGCCCGGGTGAGAGCCACGTACATGAGTCGCCGCTCTTCCTCTGTCTCCTCATCATTGTTCAGACAGCGCGCGGAAGGAAACCAGCCGTCGACTGCCCAGATGACGAACACTGCGTCCCACTCCTTTCCCTTGGCGGAGTGTGCCGTGCTGAGAATCAGACAGTCGTTCTCTTCGCGAGTTCCGGTGGCGAGGTCCTGTGTGGCCTGCGGCGGCTCGAGCGCGAGCGCCGAGAGAAACGTGGCGCGATCGGGATAGCCGGCGGCGATGGTCTGGAGCTGATCGAGATCGGCCAGGCGCGGCTCGACCCGGTCGTAGCGCTCGCGGAGAATGTTGTCGTACAGCAACCGGACGCGCGCGATATCGGCGGCGACCTGCGCCTCGTCCTGAATCGGCCCCGAGCGGAGGCCGTCGAGCAAGCCGACGAGCGCGGCGTGCGCGGCTCTCGCCCTGGGCGGCGGACTGTAGCGGCCAAAGGCGGTCGATTCCCACGCCGCTGAGGCCATCGCGTCGATCGCGGCGCGCGCGGTAGCATCTCCGATTCCGGGGAGCAGGAGCAGCAGCCGATACCAGCTCACCTCGTCACGCGGGTTCTCGATGATGCGGAGGAACGCCAGCACGTCCTTTACGTGCGCTGCCTCCAGGAACTTGAGCCCGCCCCACTTCTCGAATGGAATCTTGCGGTTGGTGAGCTCGATCTCCAGGTCGGCAGACATGTATCCGGCTCGGAACAGCACCGCGATCTCGCGCAGCGGAGTTCCTTCTTCGTGCAGCTCGAGGATCCGATCGACGACGAACTGCGTCTGCTGCTGCTCGTCGCGCGCCGTGACGAGCCAGGGTGCTTCGCCTCCCGTTCGCTCGGTCCAGAGATTCTTGGTGAACCTTTCCGCCGCGCGTGAGATGAGGGTGTTGGTGACGCTCAGGATCGGCTGCGTCGAGCGGTAGTTCTGTTCCAGCGCGACGACCGTCGCGCCGGCGAACTGCTTCGGGAAGTCGAGGATGTTCCTGAAGTGCGCGCCGCGGAACGAGTAGATGCTCTGCGCGTCGTCTCCCACAACCGTGATGTTGCTGTGCGCCTTGCACATTCCGCGAAGGATCCGCGCCTGGAGCACGTTCGTGTCCTGATATTCGTCCACGAGGATGTGGTCGTACAGCCCGGAGATAGTTTTCCCGAGCTCAGGCGAGGCCTCGAGCAGCAGAGCCCAGAAGAGGAGAAGGTCGTCGTAGTCGACGAGATTCCGCTCCTGCTTCCGGCGCGTATAGTCCGCGTAAATCTTGCCGAGATCCTCGAGGTAATCGACGAACTGCGGGTAATCGTCGCGAACTACGTCTTCGATGGAAATTCCGGTATTGATGTGTCTGGAGTACACATACTGGAGTGTCTCCTTCTTCGGGAAGCGCTTCGACTTGGCGGCGTAGCCCAGGTGGGCGCGCGAGAGCTGCATCAGATCGGCGGAGTCGCCCTGATCCATGATGGTGAAGTCTTTCGCCAAACCGGCCGCCTGTCCGTAGCGGCGGAGCAGCCGGTGCGCCGTCGCGTGGAAGGTTCCACCGCTCACCCGCTTGCTGTTGCTGCCTACGAGTCTTTCGGCCCGGGACAACATCTCCTGCGCCGCCCTGCGCGTGAACGTCAGCAGCAGTATCCGCTCGGCCGGCACTCCACGCTCGATCAGATGCGCCACCCGGTACACGAGCGCGCGCGTCTTCCCGGTGCCGGCACCGGCGATGATGAGGAGCGGGCCATCGCCGTGCGTTGCGGCGGCGGCCTGTTGCGGATTCAGCTCTGATGCGAAATCGCGCAGGGTGCCCGTCGACTCGGCTCGCGGTCGAGGAGGATAGACCTTTAGCGTTTCGGTCACGCGACTAGCGTTTCGGTCACGCGACGGTTTCGAGCAACGTCGCGCGCGAGGTAATCACCGCCGTTAGATCGAACGCCTCCGCGAACTTGGCGGTCACTCGATCGCGCACGTCCTGCATTGAGATTTCTTCCAGGCCCAGCTCTCTCGCGATCGACGTCATCACGACGCCGTCGATTCCGCATGGAACGATGAGATCGAAATAGGAGAGATCAGTCGTGACATTGAGGGCGAAGCCATGCCAGGTGACCCAGTCGCGGACGTGCACTCCGATCGAGGCGATCTTCTTCCCCTGCGTCCACACTCCGGTGTACGCGGTGTTCCGCTCGCCGGGAATGCCGTAGTCGGCGAGTGAATTGATGAGCGCTTCCTCGATCTTCCTCAGGTACCAGTGCAGATCCTGCCGGTGGCGTTTGAGATCGATGATCGGATATCCCACGAGCTGTCCCGGCCCGTGAAAGGTGACGTCCCCGCCGCGCTCGACCTCGAACAACTCCACGCCTTTGCTCTGGAGAAATTCCGGTGACGCGACGAGATGCTTTTGCTTCGATGATCGGCCGAGTGTGACCACCGGCGGATGCTCGACGAGAAGAAGGAGGTCCTGCGGGATTGCTCCGGAGATTCTGTCTCGCGCGAGGCTACGCTGCAGCTCGAGCGCCTCCACATAGCCCAACCGGCCCAGTGGGACTGCCCATAACTCGCGCTCAGCCACGGTGCATCACCTAAATCACGCGTGTATGACTTTGCCGAGTGAGTCGAGAGCGGCCTCGGCGATAGCTTCGGAGAGGGTAGGGTGGGCGTGAATCGCCAGATCTACCTCTTCGACGGTGAACTCATTCTCTCGCGCGACGGCCAGCTCGTGGATCAACTCGGTAGCGTGTGCGCCGATGATGTGTGCGCCCAGGATCTCGCCGTACTTGGCGTCCCGGATGATCTTGACGAATCCTTCGGTCTCGCCGGAGGTGCGGGCGCGTCCATTCGCGGAGAACGGGAATTTGCCGACCTTGTAATCGATCTTCTTTTCCTTCACCTGCGCCTCGGTCATGCCGATGGATGCGACCTCTGGGTGGCAGTAGGTCGCGTTCGGGATGTTGCCGTAATTGACCGGGTGGACATTCTTCTGCCCCGCGAGGAACTCCGCGAACACGACGCCTTCGCGCTGGCCCTTGTGGGCGAGCATTGGTGGACCGGCGACGTCGCCGATCGCGTAGATGCCTTTCGCGGACGTTTCCATGCGCTCGTTGATCTTGATGAAGCCCCGGTCGGTGAGCTGGATTCCAGCTTCCTTGATGCCGATGTCCTCGATGTTGGGCGCGCGTCCCGCTGCGACGAGGACTTTCTCGACCTCGAGGCTTTGCTTCTTGCCACCGACCTCGATGCTCATCGTCACGGAAGTCTTGCCGACCTTGACGTCGCCGATTTTGGCGGCGGGCAGCACGTCGATCTTTCGCTTCTTGAAGCTTCTCGCCAATTCGGCGCCGCAGTCCGCGTCTTCGAGGGGGAGGATGCCGGGAAGCACTTCGACGAGAGTGACCTGGGTGCCGAAAGCGGTGAAGACGTCGGCGAATTCGCAGCCGACAGCGCCGGCGCCGATGATCGCCATCGTCTTCGGAGCCTTCTCGAGAATGAGAGCTTCGTCGGAAGAGATGACGGTGGTCTTGTTCAGCTCTAGTCCGATTTGCGGGAGTCCCTTGACCCGCGAGCCGGTGGAGATCACGATCGCCTTTTTCGCTTCGTGCTTCTCCTCCTTTCCGTCGGCTTTCACGGACACCGAGTTCTTTCCCGCGATTTTCGCGGTGCCCTTGATCCAGGTGATTTTGTTCTTCTTGAAAAGGAACTCGACGCCCTTCGAGTTCTGCGTGCTCACCGCGCGCGAGCGTTTCATGGCGACGCCGTAGTCGAGCTTCACATCGCTAACTGTGACGCCGAATTCAGCTGCGTGCGTCACCTTTGTCGCGATTGAAGCTGATTCGAGGAGAGCCTTGGCGGGAATGCAGCCCCAGAGAACGCAGGTGCCGCCCAAGCCCTCGCGCTCGACGACAGCGACTGACATGCCGAGCTGGGCGCAGCGGATGGCGCCCACGTAACCGGCGGGGCCGCCTCCAATAAAGATCACGTCGAAAGAAGCCATTTCTTTAGTTGGTAGGTTGAAAAGAGATCCCGGCTAAATCTAGCTACTCGAGTTGCAGTCGCAGTCTTTGCCGTTAGATGATCAGACTAAGCGGATTTTCAACGTATCTCTTCAGCGTCTGGAGGAACTTCGCTCCGGTCGCGCCGTCGATCACCCGGTGGTCGCAGCTCATGGTGACGCGTATGCGCTGGCGGATTTCCAGCGCCCCGCCGATCACGACGGGCTTCTCCTCCACGCCGCCGATGGCGAGAATTCCGACCTCGGGCGGGTTGATGATTGCCGTGAACTGATCGATCCCGAACATGCCGAGGTTGGAGACGGAGAAGGTCGAGCCGGTGTATTCCTCCGGCATGAGCTTGCGCTCGCGGGCTCTTTTGGCCAGGTCGCGCGCCTTCTCCGAGATCTCCCACATCGTCATCCGGTCGGCGTCGAACAGGACCGGCGTGATGAGTCCGTCTTCGACCGCGACCGCCATCGCGACGTGAATCCTGTTGAAGTGGCGGATCTTGTCGTTGAGCCAGTGCGCGTTGACTTCGGGATGCTCGGCGAGCGAGAGCGCAACCGCTTTGATGACGATGTCGTTGAAGGAGACCTTGTACTGGTCCCCCATCTCCAGCAGCTGGGCGCGCATCTCCGCGGCGCGCGTGGCATCGAATTCGGCGGTGAGGAAGAAAGTCGGAACGGGGCCGTTCGACTCGGCGAGACGACGCGCGATCGTCTTTCTGATCTGTGTGAGCGGGATGTCCTTGAAGTCGCCCTCGGTCGCCAGCCTCTCGGCGGCAGCCGAACGCGCGGCTCCGGCGGTAGCCTTCGCGTTTTCGATGTCACGCTTGACGATGCGGCCTCCGGGACCCGAGCCTTGGATTCCGCCCAGCTGGATTCCCTTGTCGCTGGCGAGCCTGCGTGCCAGCGGTGAGGAGCGCTGGCGTCCGCCCGGAGTTGCAGTAGCGCCCGGGCGCGCACCATTGCCCTTGGGCGGCGGCGGCGCGGTCGGTCGTGGCGGCGACGCGGACTGAGGTGCTGGGGGAGCGCCAGCCGCGGGGCCGGCAACTTTCTGCTGCGGCGGTGTCGCCGCTTCGCTTTGAGACTGGTCAGACGACTGCGGAACCGCAGTTTGTTGCGCAGGCTTAGCCGACGCTGCGGCCGGCGCCGAGGCGGTGGCCGGCACCGCGGCGCCGATGATCGCGTCGATGTTCTCGTCCGGAGTCCCGATAACCGCGAGCAGAGTTCCGACAGGGGACGCATCCCCTTCATTCGCCAGACGCTTGCGAAGCACGCCATCGCCGCGCGCGACCAGCTCCATCACCGCCTTGTCGGTCTCGACCTCGGCCAGCACGTCTCCGGCCTTGACCTGATCGCCCTCGTTCTTGTTCCATTTGACGAGGCGGCCTTCCTCCATTGTCGGCGAGAGCGCCTCCATCGTGACTTTCGTTGCCATAGTCGCTCAGTCGAGGTACATGACTTTCTTGATCGCCGCGACCGTCTTGCCGGCGTCGGGCTTCGCCGCTCTCTCGAGGTTCTTGGCGTAAGGCATTGGCACGTCTTCCTGGTGCACTCGGAGCACTGGTGCATCGAGATCGTCGAAGCATTCGCGCTGGATGAAATCGACGACCTGCGATCCCATGCCGCAGATCTCCCAGCCCTCTTCGAGAACGACGGCCCGATTTGTCTTCTGAACCGAGCGCGCGATCGCCTCGACATCGATGGGCCGCACGGTGCGGAGATCGACGACGTCGATATTGATTCCTTCCTTGGCGAGGTCGTCGGCGACTTTCATCGCGACGAGAGCCATTTTTCCGTGTGTGATCACGGAGCAGTGGTCGCCTTTGCGCTTCAGCTCCGCCACACCGAGGGGAACAATGTGCTCACCCTCGGGCACCTCGCCCTTGGTGTTGTAGAGCATCTCGTTCTCGAGGAAGACGACGGGGTTGTCGTCGCGGATGGCGGACTTGAGGAGTCCCTTCGCGTCGGCTGGCGTGGCGGGCGTGCAAACTTTCAATCCCGGGATATGCGCAAGCCAGCTCTCCCACGCCTGCGAGTGCTGCGCCCCCAGCTGCAGCGCCGCGCCGTTCGGCCCGCGGAAAACCATCGGCACCTTGAACTGACCGCCCGACATGTAGAGCATCTTGGCGGCGGCATTCACCACTTCGTCGAGAGCGAGGAGCGCGAAGTTCCAGGTCATGAACTCGACGATCGGGCGGAGTCCTACCATCGCCGCACCGATTCCGACGCCGACGAAGCCGAGCTCGGTGATTGGCGTATCGACGATTCGCATGGGGCCGAACTCGTCGAGAAGTCCCTTCGAGATTTTGTACGCGCCGTTGTACTGCGCGACCTCTTCTCCCATGAGGAAGACGCGGTCGTCGCGCTGCAGCTC
>JADGQV010000100.1 GCA_017881465.1 Gemmatimonadaceae bacterium | reverse complement strand
GCCCAGGAGTTCCGCGCCGAAAGTCGTCGTCATCGATGCGGGCCACGGCGGCCCCGATCGCGGGATGATCGGTCCGATCGGCACACCGGCGTGGTTCACCGAGAAAGATGTAACGCTGTCGGTGGCGAAGAAGCTCGCGACAGTGCTTCGCGCCCGCGGGTTCGAAGTGTTGATGACGCGAACGACGGATACTCTGATCGCGCTTTCCGACCGCGGCCGCATGGCCAACAGCAACCACGGCGACGTGTTCATCTCGATCCATTGCAACGCTCCGGGGAGCAACACCGCCGCCGGCGCTCGCGAGCGCGGGTTCGAGACGTACTTCCTGGCCGAGGCGAAAACAGAGGACGAGCGACGCGTCCAGGACATGGAAAACGAATCGGTGAAGTTCGAGACCGGGGCCAACGCGCCGAAGGGAGACCCGCTCAACTTCATCATCACCGACATGGCGCAGAACGAAGACCTGCGCGAGTCGAGCGATCTGGCTCAGACCATTCAACAGGGCCTGATCGACGTGCACCCTGGCCCGAACCGCGGCGTACAGCAGGCGAATTTCGCCGTGTTGCGCGGGTCGTACATGCCGGCGGTGCTGGTCGAGATCGGGTTCGGCAGCAACCAGTCGGAGGCGACGTATCTGAGCGACCAGGCGAATCAGCGCGCGTTGGCGAGAAACATCGCCGTGTCGGTGATCGCCTACCTCGCGCACTACGATTCCCGAATTGGGGGCGCCCGGTAGCGGTGACTCCCTCCGCGCTCGCAGTCACCGTCGCGGGAATCGAATTTCAAAATCCGGTATTGCTTGCCGCTGGCACGGCTGCCTACGGTCGCGAGCTCGCGCGCGTGATCGATCTCGACGCACTGGGAGGGCTCGTCACGAAGGCGGTGAGTGTCGAGCGGCGTCATGGAGCGCGAGCGCCGCGCGTCGCTGAGTTCGATGGCGGCATGATCAACGCGGTTGGGCTCGCGAATCCCGGCGTCGAGGAGGTGAGGGCCGAGCATCTCCCCTGGCTCGCGAACAACCTGCGACGGGCGAGAGTCCTGGTGAACGTGGTCGGGAATCAGGTGGAGGAGTTCGCCGCCGTGGTGTCGATGCTCGACGATTCGCCGGCGGTCTCGGGTTACGAGCTGAACGTGAGCTGCCCCAACGTGAGAGCGGGTGGGCTGGAGTTCGGCGCCGATCCGCAATCGCTCACTGAGGTCGTGAGCAGAGCCCGCAGGGCAACGCAAAAGCCGATCTTCGTCAAGCTGTCGCCGACGTTGCAGGACATCGGACGGACCGCGCAAACGGCGGCCGACGCGGGAGCCGACGGGATCTCAGTGGTGAACACATTGCCCGGCCTCCTGATCGATGTCGACACGCGGAAACCTGCGCTCGGCTTCGGCACCGGTGGTGTCAGCGGGCCCGGACTCTTGCCCGTCGGCGTGCTGGCGACGCACAAGGTCGCGAAAGCCGTGCGCCTGCCGGTGATCGGCGTTGGAGGAATATCCGCGGCGACAGACATCGTTCAGTATGTGATCGCCGGCGCATCGCTTGTCGCGATCGGGACCGCCGCGATGCAGCAGCCCAGACTTCCCGAGAAGCTCGTCGGCGACCTCGAGCGCTGGTGCAAAGAGAAGGGTGTAACTTCGTTGGGCGACCTTCGCGGATCTCTACAGTGGGAGAACTGAAGTGACGCCTCATCAGCGACCTGCGGCAACGCGACCGAAAGTCGCGACGCGGAGCGCGCCGGCAAGCTGGCGGCGGCCGATTCCGATCGTGGCCCTCGATTTTCCACGCGCCGATCTCGCGCTCGCGATGGTCGAGCGGCTGGGTGACGCGTGCAAGTTCTACAAGGTCGGCGGCGAGCTTTTTACCGCAGCCGGCCCGCAGATCGTCCAGACACTCCGCGCACTCGGCAACGACGTATTTCTCGATCTCAAGCTTCACGACATTCCGAACACGGTCAAAGGCGCGGCCCGGAGCGCCGCCTCGATCGGGGCCAAGCTTCTGACGGTTCATGCGAGCGGGGGTCGCGAGATGATCGAGGCGGCGGTCGAGGGAGCGGGCCCCAGCTGTGGGGTGCTCGGCGTGACGATTCTCACCTCGCTCGATGCCGCGATGCTGCGCAGTGCCTGGGGCCGAAAGTCGCTCGAGGTGTACGGTGAGGTTCTCCGTCTCGCCGGAGATTGCGCGGCGGTGGGCGCCCATGGGGTGGTCTGCAGCGGGCTGGAGGCCCAGAAAATCGGGGCGAAGTACGGCGAGAAGCTGAAGCTTCTCGTCCCCGGGATCCGGCCGGCCGGCGGAAGAACCGACGACCAGAAGCGGACGGTCACGGCGGCGGAGGCGGCAAAGGCGGGGGCGAACTACATCGTGCTGGGTCGGATGATCACGGAGGCCAAGGACCCTGCGTCAGAGCTGAGATCAGTGATGAAAACCATCTAGTCCGGGGCTGGGATTTGGGCGCGGGGCTGGCATCCACAAAACCAAAGCAGGGAGCCGAAGTCTTTGCAGCCTGCTAGCTGGGAGCTTCCATACTGGCGTTAATGATTCGCGGAGTCGCGGATCGCCCGGACTTCACCACGTGGACTTGGCAGTCTTCCTAACCCCCTCTGGCATCACACTTTGACCCAGCTTGGTGGCTTGCTTTACCCGTCCTGGCCGTGTAATTTCAAAGGCTAACCTCGGAAATTTTTGGAGGGCTTCGGCCCTTTTTGCCCATCAAGTGGGGAGTTGGACGTGAAAGTTCGCAGCAGCGTGAAGCCGATCTGTGAGCACTGCAAGGTCATCAAAAGACAGGGCGTGACTCGCATCATCTGCAAGCGCAATCCAAAACACAAGCAGAAGCAGGGCTGACAATGGCACGTATTGCTGGCGTGGATCTCCCGCGCGAAAAGAAGGTCGAGATCGGCCTTACGTACATCTTCGGCATCGGGCGCGCGACGGCCCGAAAGATTCTTGCGTCGACCGGCGTCAACTCCGAGCAGCGCATTCGCGACCTGAACGACACCGATACGAACCGGCTTCGTCAGGCGATCGAGAAGGACATCCGCGTCGAGGGCGCGCTGCGCACCGAGATCGCGATGAACATCAAGCGCCTCATGGACATTGGCAGCTACCGCGGCATCCGTCACCGCCGCGGGCTCCCGGTTCGTGGTCAGCGCACGCACACCAACGCCCGTACGAAGAAGGGCCCACGCCGCGCAATCGCCGGCAAGAAGAAGGTAACGAAGTAATCCTATGGCTATTGGAAAGAAAGCAAAGCGCGTGATCGAGGCGGAAGGAATCGCCCACGTCAGCGCGACGTTCAACAACACGACGATCACGATTACCGATATTCACGGGAACACCATTTCGTGGGGCTCGTCGGGCAAGGCAGGCTTCAAGGGATCGAAGAAGTCCACGCCGTTCGCGGCCACCGTTGCGGGCGAGCAGGCCGGACGTGAAGCCGTCACGCTCGGCGTTCGGCGCGTGCAAGTGAGAGTGCAGGGACCGGGATCGGGACGCGAGTCCGCGATTCAGGCGCTCGTCACCGCCGGCCTCCAGGTCAAGTCGATCAAGGACGTGACGCCGATTCCGCACAACGGCTGCCGTCCTCCCAAGCGTCGGAGAGTCTAGCCGATGCGTTATACAGATGCGAGCTGTCGCCAGTGCCGCCGAGAGGGAACGAAGCTTTTCCTCAAGGCGACCAAGTGCTTCACCGAGAAGTGCCCAGTCGAACGTCGTCCGACGCCGCCGGGACAGCACGGCTCATCGACGGCCCGCCGTCGCAAGTTGTCGGAGTATTCGAAGCAGCTCCGTGAGAAGCAGAAGATCAAGCGCATCTACGGGGTCAGCGAGCGGCAATTCCGTAATACCTTCGAGCGGGTCGCACCGCTCCCGGGAATCACGGGACACAATCTCCTGGCCGCGCTGGAGTCGCGCCTCGACAACGTCGTGTACCGCATGGGATTCGCGGGCAGCCGCAAGGCGGCGCGCCAGCTCGTTCGGCACCGTCACGTCGAGGTGAATCAGAAGTCGGTGGACATCCCGAGCTTCCTCGTGCAGCCGGGACATGAGATTCGCGTCCGCATGAAGTCGCGCGAGCAGGCGAGCGTGATGGCGGCGATGGATCAGTCCAGCCGTGGCGCTCCGCTTTCATGGATCGCGGTGGATCGCGAGACGTTCAGCGGCAAGATGCTCGAGAGACCGACCAGAGCGAACATTCCGATCGCCGCGCAGGAACAGCTGGTGGTCGAGCTTTACTCGAAGTAAGAGACAGCATTCGGTTCGCGATCCAAGTAACGGTTGTAGCACCTGCTCGCTCGCGAGCCGTAGAATCAGGCCGAAGTTGAAATTTGTTTTGACAACACACACAGCAGGACGAGACCCTAACTCTCGTTACGGGCTCACCGCGCGTTAGGGGCGGGGTGGCACGTTCAAGGAATCGAAAAAAATGGCAACCGCAATTGATCTCCGGGGACTTGTCCGTCCGCAGCTAGTCGAAGCGACGAAGCGCGAAGACAATCCCAACATCGCAGAATTTCGCCTTCAGCCGCTCGAGCGCGGATTCGGACACACCCTGGGGAACGCCATGCGGCGTCTTCTCCTTTCGTCGCTGCGCGGCTCGGCCGTGTGGGGATTCCGCATCGACGGCGTTCTGCACGAGCACCAGACCATCCCGGGCGTCGTCGAGGACGTCCACCAGATCATCGGCAATCTCAAGACGCTCACGCTCACTCTCGACGAGGGTGTGGAGAACACCGTTCTCCGCATTACCAAGAATTCACCGGGTCCCGTAACCGCCGCTGACATCGAAGGTCAGGGCGGCGTCACCATCGTCGACCGCAACCAGCACCTCTTCACGCTGCAGGGCGACCGCGAGATCAACGTCGAGCTGTACGTCGGCCGTGGCCGCGGCTACGTCCAAGCCGATCAACACGTCGTCGACAAGACGCTGCCGGTGGATGTCGTCCGCATCGATTCGATCTACAATCCGGTTCGCCGCGCCAACTTCGCCGTCGCTGAGACGCGCGTTGGCCAGCGCACGGACTACGACCGCTTGACGCTCACGGTCGAGACCGACGGCACCGTTACGCCGGAAGAGGCGGTGAGCTACGCGGCCGCGCTGGCGCAGACGCACTTCCAGTATTTCGCCGGCTTCGGCTCGCACGCGTCGGCACCGCTCGTTCCGGGGACCGACCTGCCTGGCGGAGACGCCCATCGTCTGGCCGAGGTGCTGCGCACTCCGATAGAAGACTTCGAGCTCTCGGTTCGCTCCGTGAACTCACTCAAGAACTCCGCCATTCGCACGCTGGGTGATCTGGTCCGCCAGAGCGAGAGCCAGATCCTCCAGGTAAAGAACTTCGGCAAGAAGTCGCTGAACGAGATCGCCGACCTGCTCGAGCGGGAGAACCTCAACTTCGGAATGAAGTACGAGGAGACACCCGACGGCGTCCGCATCACGGATCAGGGCACGCCGCCCAACCGCAACGTCGCCACCGTTGGCGCCGACGACGAAGAGGAAGGTTAAGGATGCGTCACCGTAAAAAGGGCAGACAGCTTCGCCGTACGAGCGAGCAGAAGCTGGCTCTGATGAAAAATCTGGCAAAAGCGCTGATCGAGCGTGGCGCCATCGAGACAACCGAAGCGAAAGCCAAGGAGCTCCGTCCGTTCGTGGAGAAACTGATCACGAAGGCGAAGACCGGTACGCTTCATAACCGCCGTCTCGCGGGTGCCAAAGTCCCGCACCGTGCGACGGCTGACAAGCTGTTCCACGAGATCGGGCCTCGCTTCGCGACGCGTAAGGGCGGATACACCCGCATCCTCAAGACCGGCCACCGCAAGGGCGATGGCGCCGAGATGGCGCGCATCGAGCTTGTCCCGACGGAGAGCTAACCATGGCACAGATCAAGAGAAACCGCTGTTACGTCTGCGACAAGGGTGTCGCTTACGGGAACAACGTCTCGCACGCGAACAACAAGACGCGCCGCACCTGGAAGCCGAACCTTCAGGTCGCCCGCATCGTAATCGACGGCAAGATCACGAAGGTGAAGGTGTGCACCCGCTGCCTTCACGCTGGCAAAGTTCAGCGGGCGCCACGGGGAGTCTCCGCTGCGTGAGACTGTGTCGCGAATGACTGAAAAAGGGAGCCCTTGAGGCTCCCTTTTTCTTAACTATCAACTTGAAGTCTCCAGCTGTGTACCCGACCAGTGGCAGTTTGCTAGCTTTGGTCCAGTGAATCGCCCGGAACTGTATGCCTAAGCGCACGGATATCCACCGCATCCTCCTAATTGGCTCCGGCCCCATCATTATCGGGCAGGGCGCTGAGTTCGACTATTCAGGGACGCAGGCGGCGAAGGCGCTTCGGGAGGAGGGGTTCGAGGTGATCCTCGTCAACTCCAACCCGGCGACCATCATGACGGATCCGGAAATCGCCGACCGCACTTATATCGAGCCGGTGACGCCGGAGTACGTGGAGCTCATCATCGCGAAGGAGCGGCCCGATGCGCTGCTCCCGACGATGGGCGGGCAAACTGCCCTCAACGTCGCAATGAAGCTCGCGGAGCTGGGCGTGCTCGAGAAGTACGGCGTGGAGCTGATTGGAGCAGACGCGCGCGCGATCGCCATGGCGGAGGACCGGAAGCTGTTCGGCGAGGCGATGAGGCGAATCGGGTTGGCCGTGCCGCCGGGCGGCATCGCGACGACGCTCGACGAAGCATTCGATATCCTCGAGACCACCACGTTTCCCGCGATCATTCGGCCCGCCTTCACCCTGGGCGGCACGGGTGGCGGCATCGCGTACAACCGCCAGGAGTTCGAGGAAATCATTCGTCGCGGACTCGACCTCTCGCCCGTTAGCCAGGTGCTGGTCGAGCGCAGCGTGATCGGGTGGAAGGAGTTCGAGCTCGAGGTGATGCGCGACGGCGCGGACAACGTGGTGATCGTCTGCTCGATCGAGAACATCGATCCGATGGGCGTGCACACGGGCGATTCGATCACCGTCGCGCCGGCGATGACATTGACCGATCGCGAATACCAGCTGATGCGGGACGCCGCCGTGGCGGTGATTCGGGAGATTGGTGTCGAGGCCGGTGGCTGCAACATCCAGTTCGCGATCAACCCGGACGACGGCGAGATGCTCGTGATCGAGATGAATCCGCGCGTGTCCCGCTCCTCCGCGCTTGCTTCGAAGGCGACCGGATTCCCGATCGCCCGGATCGGAACGAAGCTCGCCGTCGGCTATCGTCTCGACGAGATTCCGAACGATATCACCGGCACGACGCCGGCCTCATTCGAGCCGGTGCTCGACTACGTCGTGGTCAAGTGCCCGCGTTTCGCGTTCGAGAAGTTCCGGGCCGCGAATCCTCGGCTCACGACGCAGATGAAATCGGTCGGCGAGTCGATGGCGATCGGCCGTACGTTCAAGGAAGCGTTCCAGAAGGCTTTGCGCGCTCTCGAGACGGGCCGTCCCGGATGGACCACAGCGGAGATGCTCGCCGACGACCGTCTCGAGGATGCTTCCCTCGAAACGCTGCGCGGCGCGCTGAGGCAGCCGACGCCGGAGCGCGTCTTCCAGGTGAAGCGCGCGCTCGAGGCCGGAATCTCCGTCGACGAGATCTATGAACTTACAGGCATAGATCGATGGTTCCTGTCCCAGATGATGGAGCTTCAGGAAGCGGAGAAAGCCTTCGCCGCGCTCAAGACTGTCGACAAGGATGTTCTGTGGCGAATGAAGCGGATGGGATTCGCCGACAGGCAGCTCGCCGACCTGCGCGGAGAATCCGAAGCAGCGGCGCGGGCCCGAAGAATTGGCTTCGGAATAGTCCCGGCCTACAAGATGGTCGACACGTGCGCCGGTGAATTCCCGTCCGCTACTCCCTACTTGTACAGCAGCTACGACGAGGAGAGCGAGGCTCCGAAGAGCGGGAAGCGGTCGGTGGTGATTCTGGGCAGCGGGCCCAACCGCATCGGGCAGGGAGTCGAGTTCGACTACTGCTGCGTGCGCGCGGCGCTGGCGCTGCGCGAGCAGGGGTACGAGACGATCATGATCAACTCGAATCCCGAGACCGTCTCCACGGACTTCGACATCTCCGACAAGCTTTACTTCGAGCCTCTGACCCTCGAGCACGTCCTCGACATCGTCGAGCGCGAGCAGCCACTTGGCGTGATCGTGCAGCTCGGCGGTCAGACGCCGCTCAAGCTCACCCACGGACTGGAGAAAGCGGGAGTTCCCATCCTTGGCACGCAGCCGGACGCGATCGACATCGCCGAGGATCGGAGGCGCTTTGATGCGATCGCACGGAGTCTCGGAATTCGTCAGCCGGAGAACGGCATCGCCACGAGCCTCGAGGAAGCCGTCGCGGCGGCCACGAGGATCGGCTATCCGGTGCTGGTCCGCCCCTCGTACGTGCTGGGCGGCCGCGCGATGGAGATCGTGTACGACGAGCGGTCGCTCAAGCAGTACTTCGAGCGGGCCGCGCGCGTATCCGGGGACAAGCCGGTGCTGATCGATCGCTTTCTGGAGGATGCGTTCGAGGCCGACGTCGACGCCATTTCGGACGGTGAGCGCGTCGTGATTGGCGGAGTGATGCAGCACATCGAGGACGCGGGGATTCACTCCGGCGATTCCGCGTGCGTGCTGCCGCCGTATCTGATCGACGAAGAGCACATCGACGAGATGCGGGAGCACACCGTGGCCCTCGCCAAGGCGCTCAATGTGGTTGGCCTGATCAACGTTCAGTACGCTATCAAGGATGGGCAGGTGTACGTCCTCGAGGTGAATCCGCGAGCGAGCCGGACAGTGCCGTTCGTCTCGAAGGCAATCGGGGTTCCGCTGGCGGCCATCGCCGCGAGGGTAATGCTCGGCGAGACGCTCGACGATATCGGATTCACCGAGGAGGTGACACCGGCCTACATCTCGGTCAAGGAAGCAGTGTTCCCGTTCAACAAATTCCGCGAGTTCGATCCGATCCTTGGCCCCGAGATGCGGTCGACGGGCGAAGTGATGGGAATCTCGGACTCATTCGGGAGCGCTTTCGGCAAGGCGCAGCTGGCGGCGGACAA
>JADGQV010000033.1 GCA_017881465.1 Gemmatimonadaceae bacterium | reverse complement strand
GTCGCCGTAGAGGTGCGGATGCCTCCCCCTCATCTTCGTGATCAGCCCTTCCGCCACATCGCCGAACGAGAAAGCGCCGCGCTCCTCCGCCAGCACCGAATGAAACAGAACTTGCAGCAGCACGTCGCCCAGCTCCTCTCGCACGAGCTTGTCGTCCGCGAGACGGATCGCTTCGTCGAGCTCGTGCGCCTCCTCGATCAGGTACGGGCGCAGCGACTCGTGCGTCTGGGAAGCGTCCCATTCGCAGCGGGCGCGGAGATCGCGCATCAGTGCCAGCGTGTCGTTGAGTGAGTGAGTCCTTTCCATGCAGTGTGAGGTCGGAGGTACCGTTTTTTCTTGAAGGCACCAGTGGTCGGGGGTATACTACCCGCAACATAAACTAAGCGTTGATGAAGCAATCTTTAGCTCGCGCCCGGGTCGAGATCGATCTTGGCGCGTTGCAGCGTAATGGAGCGTCTGTCGCGCGGCGCGCAGGCGTTCCGCTTCTGCCGATGATCAAGGCGGACGCCTATGGGTTGGGTGCCGCCGCGGCATTGCGGGCACTCGATGTTCTGGAACCGTGGGGGTACGGGGTAGCCACCGTCGCGGAGGGCGAAGAGCTTCGCGACCTCGGCGTTGCACGTCCGGTCGTGGTGTTCACCCCATTGCTCGAGCAGGAGCTTACGCGGGCCCGATCCGCACGACTGACTCCGACGCTGGGATTCCCGGCCGAGATCGAGGCGTGGCGTCGCGCTGGCGGCGGCGCATGGCATCTCTCCATCGACACCGGCATGAGCCGCGCCGGCATTCCGTGGCGCCAGGTGAGCGAGATCAGGCACCTGACGGAGCTTCTGCCACCCGAAGGCGCGTTCACGCACTTTCATTCCGCCGAGCTCGACGATGGAACGCTCGAGGCACAGGAGCGGCTGTTTCGCGATGCGGTGGCATCGCTGCCGTCCCGCCCGAGACTGCTGCATGCGGCCAACAGCGCCGCCATCGCGCGCCAGAGCAGGAGCGATTGGGATCTCGTGCGCCCCGGGATATTCCTCTACGGCGTCGGCAGCGGAAGCAGCGCGGCAATTCAGCCGGAGCCGGTCGTCAACCTTCGCGCTCCGATCGTCGAGATCCGAGATCTCCAGGCCGGCGACACCGTGAGCTACGACGCGACCCTTCGGGTGGAGCGAGCGGCGCGAATCGCGACGCTCGCCGTTGGCTACGCCGACGGCTACCCGAGGTCTCTCAGCGAACGCGGGTCCGTGCTCGTAGGAGGTACGTTGGCTCCTGTCGCGGGCACAGTTACCATGGACATGACGATGATCGATGTCACGACGGTTCGATGCGAAGTCGGAGACGTCGCCACTTTGATTGGCAGGGCGGGGGACACAGTCCTCACGGTCGAGCGCGTGGCGGAAATCGCGGGCATATCCCCGTATGAGCTGCTCACAGGGTTGCGGTCCAGAGTCGAGCGGAACTATACGGAGGCACGCCGTTGAGGCGTGCCATCATCATCATCCTCGACGGCGTCGGCATCGGGGAGGCTCCCGACGCGGCCCGTTACGGAGATTCGGGGAGCGACACGCTCGGCAACCTCGCGCGCGCGTGCGGTGGTCTCGCGCTTCCACGTCTGGAGCGTTTTGGGCTGGGGAATATTCGTCCCCTCGAAGGGATGCGGCGCCGGGGTGACGCCGCCGGGGCCTGGGGCACAATGCGCCCCGCCTCGGCGGGGAAGGACAGCATCGCCGGACACTGGGAGATCGCGGGAGTCCACCTCGACAGTGCCTTCCCGACCTTCCCCAGGGGATTCCCGCGCGAGGTGATAGAGAAATTTTCGCGCGAGACCGGCCGCGCCGTGATCGCAAACGTAGTCGGAAGCGGGACGGATGTGATCGATAGGTACGCGGCCGAGCAGCGCGCGACCGGCAGCTGGATTGTCTACACATCGGCGGATTCCGTTTTTCAGATTGCCGCCGACGAACAAGTCATTCCTCTCGACGAGCTGTATCGCGCCTGTGAGATCGCGCGGAAAATGCTCGTGCCTCCCCATGACGTATCGCGGGTGATCGCGCGCCCGTTCGAGGGAGCGCCCGGCGGCTACAGGCGGACGGCAAACCGTCGCGACTATTCGATCGAGCCTCCTTCGGAAACGCTGCTGGATGCGCTATCGAAAGCGGGAATCCCGCGCGCCGGTGTCGGCAAAGTCGATGATCTCTTCGCTGGACGGTCGCTCACATCGCGCCACACTGCATCGAATGCTGAGGGTATCAGCGGCATCAAGGGTTGGCTCTCGAGTGCGGAAAGTGGGTTCCTCTTTGCCAACCTAGTAGATTTCGACCAGTTGTACGGGCACCGCAACGACGTTGCGGGGTTTTATGGTGCGTTGCGCGAATTCGACGCGGCACTGCCTTCCATTACATCGCGGCTCAAAGAGGACGACCTGCTGTTCATTACGGCCGACCACGGCAATGATCCTACAACGCCTTCCACCGATCACGCGCGAGAACTGGTGCCTTTGCTGGTAGGAGGGATGCACGTGGTACCGCGCGACCTTGGGGAACGCGACACATTCTCGGACCTCGGCGCGACCGTGGCGGAATGGTTTGGCCTCTCTTTCAGGGGTCGCGGCAAATCGTTTCTGTCAGAGCTGGTAGTCTGATGAAGCGGGATTCGGGGCAGGACACCTCCCTTCGGGAGGCCGCGCTGCGCGCGCTGGACAACGCGTATGCTCCTTTTTCGAACTTCCGGGTCGGAGCTGCTCTGCGCACCAGGAGCGGAAAGCTCGTCACGGGCTGCAACATGGAGAACTCGGTGTACGGCCTCGCGATCTGCGCGGAAACCATTGCGGTGGCTTCTGCTGTCTCACAAGGACTTACTGAATTCGACGAGATCGCCATCGCAACGGACGACAGCGAGCCAACCCCACCGTGCGGCGCGTGCAGGCAGGTCCTGAACGAGTTCGCGCCGAACATCAAAATTTCCAGTTACACGCGCGAGGGAAAGGAAGCAACGTGGACGCTCCACGAGCTGCTTCCCTACGCTTTCGTGCTGAACCCTTCACGTGGAAGAGTGTAGTGAAGCTTCCGTCAATCCTGCCGCGATTGCTCGCGACCGCGGCTTTGTTTGTTTCGATGTTGTCGTGCTCGGAGAATCTCGATAGTTCGGGGGTTTGCGCCGTCCTGTGCCCCCCTATCGGTGGCGACGTCCAGAACATCACCATCGACGCGGTCGTTGTCGACACGACGGTGCCGTCCCTCTCAGGCCTGGGAACCGAGCCCGGACTTCTGCTGGCGTCGCGCGGAGACTCGCTCGATACCCGCGTCGTCATCCGCTTCGACTCGCTGCCGGCGACTTTCATACCGGTCGGCGACACGGCGCGGCCAATCGCCAGCGTGGACAGCGCCTACATCCAGCTCATGCTCGATACGACCACGATCAAGGGCGCCGACCCGGTCACAATCGAAGCGTATGACGTCGACACGACGGCGAACGACACCTCTACCGCGGCCGTGCTGGCTCTTTTCCGGCCCGATCGTTTCATCTCGTCACAGACGTTCGCGCGAGCCGAGCTGACCGATACGCTCAAGTATTTCATCTCGAACGCGGCGGTCCTCGCCAGGATTCAGAGCCGGGCACCACTCCGCGTTGGACTCCGCGCGGTCAGCGTGGGATCGTCGCAGATGCGCTTCATCTCCACCGAAGGCGCATTCGGGCCGGTGATGTTCTTCCGCGCGACGCCGGACACCACCACGAAGCCGCTGACGGTCGTGCCATTTTCGAAGACTCCGGTTGGTGAGTCCATCCTTGCCGCCAACCTCACCGACTACACGGTGATCGCGAAGGCACCGCCGCCGGCGCCGCCCAGCGTCCTCTCAGTGGGCGGATTGCCCGCGCGGAGGGTCTACATCCTCTTCAACATTCCGTCCAACATCATCGACTCGGCGACGATCATACGCGCGACGCTGTTGCTCAATCAGTTGCCGAACACGGGGCTCGACGCGACGGACACCGTCGCGCTTTTGCCGCAGGTGGTACTGGCAGGCAGAGCCGTAACGGATCCCGCGAAGGCTGCGCAGATCATCGGCGCGATTAGCGTCGACACGCTCAAGCTGAAGCCGGGCGACTCAGGCCCCACGAACGTCGAGCTTGCGCGCGCATTTACGCTCTGGCACACGCAGAAACCTGACACCCTCCCGCGCGCGATCATCCTGAGATCCGTTTCCGAGGGGAACTCGCCGCTCGAGCTCCGCTTCTCATCCAGCGAGGACATCGCCGCTCTGCGGCCCCGGCTGAGAATCAGTTTCACTTCCAAAGTTCCACTGGGGCTCCCCTGATGCGCAAATCATTCTTTGCGGCAATCGGTCTCGTCACCATCTCCTTCGCCTCTCGCGGCGGAGCCCAGGGCGCCCTCAGTCTTCAGGGTCTTGGATATCCTGCCGGCGGGCTCAGCGCTCGCGCGGAAGGGACGGGCGGCGGGGTAGCCGACTTCGACGCCCTCAGTGCCACGACGCCCGCGGCTCTTGCGGGTGTCGGATCGCCCGCGCTCTTCGTGCAGTATTCGCCTGAGTTCCGGCGCGTGACCACTGCATCAGGAACTGCCACTACGACGACGGCCCGCTTCCCGCTCATTATGGGAGTGCTCCCCATGGGGCAATCCTGGACGCTGGGCCTTAGCTCCTCGACTTTCCTGGATCGCTCCTCCGAGACGACTCTCGACCGTCTGCAAGTGGTCGGCGCACCTACGGACACGGTCACCGTCACCGAGCAAAACAAGGTGCTCGGTGCGATCGACGACTTCAGACTGGCGCTGGCGTGGTCGGCGAGCCCAGGATTTCGGATCGGGGTTGGCGGGCACGCATTCGCCGGCAGCAATCGAATCACCCTCACGCAGCTATTTCCCGACAGCGCGAAGTTCATCAGCTCGGCGCAGGCCGGCCGCATCAGCTACGCCGGGTTCGCGGCTTCGCTCGGCATCGAGTACCATCCGTCGCGTGTGATCGGATTCGCAATCTCCGGTCGCAAGGGCGGCGATCTACGCGCGCAATCGGGGGATACCGCGATCGGCAAAGCGCGACTTCCGGATCACTACTCGGGGTCGGTGACCTTCGAGGGCATCCCCGGAGTCATAGTCTCGGCGCGGGCCGCGCATGACAACTGGAGCTCGCTCAGCTCGCTTTCTTCCTCGGGGGTTCAGGCATTCGATAGCTGGGACATCGGCGCCGGGGTGGAAGCGACGGGGCCCCGCATCATGCAGCGAATCATCACTGTGCGCGCCGGCGCAAGATTCCGGACGCTGCCGTTTGGGCTCAACGGCGAGAAAGTATCGGAGAGAACTTTCGCGGCCGGGTTCGGCGCGCCGCTCACGCGCGAGCGGGCGAGCCTCGACGTCGCGATTCAGCGCGCCGCCAGAAGCGCCGGCTCCGACGTGAAAGAACGCGGATTCATTCTCAGCATCGGGCTGAGAGTTTCCCCCTGATATGGCGGACGCGGGCCGCAATCCCGAAGTCATCCTCGTCGCTGACGACATTCCCGCCAATGTCGAGCTCCTGCTGGACCAGCTGAACAGCCTGGGTTACGACACGATCACGGCGGTAGACGGGCCCTCGGCTGTCGCGGCCGCGTTCAAGCAGCAACCCGATCTATGCATTCTCGACGTGGCGATGCCGGCGGGCGACCTCGGTGTGGATGATCGCTCGACAGGATTCGAGGTGTGCCGTCGCATCAAGCGCGACCCGCGCACGTCGCGCATTCCTGTGATCTTCGTGACCGCGCTCAACGACACGAGCGACCGTGTGCGCGGCATCGAGGCGGGGGGCGACGATTTCCTCACCAAGCCTCACAATCGCCTGGTGCTTGGCGCGCGCGTGCGGAGTCTGCTCAAGCTCAAGGCGGTCACGGATGCGCTCGAGGACAGCCTGCGCAAGCTGCGCGAGCTCGAGAAAGTCCGCGACGACCTGATGAAGATGATCGTGCACGATCTGAAGACGCCGCTCACCTCGGTCCTGGCGACGCTCGAGATGCTCTCCGACGGCGACTTCGGCCAGGTATCCACTCCGCAGAAAGTCGCGATCGGCGACGCCGAGTCCAAGTCGGAGGATTTGCTCGCGCTGATCGACGACATTCTCGAGGTCGCGAGGATCGAGGAGGCGAACATAACGCTCACCCTGGCGCCAATGGCGCCCGGCGCGCTTCTCGCCGAGCTGGTTCATGAATGGGGGCACAGATTCCAGCAGGAGCAGACGACCGTCTCGGTCTCGGTGGCTGACGACGCGCCGATCTTCGCCGCTGACAAGGGGTTGATCAAGCGCGTTTTCTCCAACCTGATTCAGAACGCGGTGACGCACTCCTCCACTGCCGTCCATCTCGAGCTCAGCGCCCGGCGCGCCGGTCACGGCGTTCTCTTCACCGTGAGCGACAACGGGCCGGGAATCCCTCCGGAATATCATGAAATCATTTTCCGGAAGTTCGGACAGGTCGAGGTGCCACGGACTCCGCGTACCCGAAGCTCCGGACTCGGCCTGACGTTCTGCAAGCTCGTCGTCGAGAGACACCGCGGGCGGATCTGGGTCAAGAGCGCGGAGGGAAAGGGCAGCTCCTTCTACATCGAGCTCCCGTCGGACCCCGCGGCGATGGAGATCCAGGTCACGGGTGCGCAGCAGGCCGCGGCGAGCGGAACCGGCTCGACCCGATAAGGCCTTAGCGCGATCCTCGGAGCGAAGCTTATCTTTCGCTCATGCTCCAGACTTCCCGGCCAACGGTCTATATCGAGACCTACGGTTGCCAGATGAACGTCAGCGACTCCGAGCTCATGCTCGGAAGGCTGGTGGAATCCGGCTATGAATCCGTCGAGCAGCCGGACGGCGCGGATGTGATCCTCATCAACACCTGCGCGATCCGCGAACACGCCGAGCAGCGCGTGATCGGCCGGATCGGCGAGATGAAGAGCCGGATGAAGCGCGATGCCGTGCTCGGCGTCACCGGCTGCATGGCGCAACGACTCGGGTCGCAGCTGCTCGATCGTGCCAGGCACGTGAGTCTCGTGATTGGTCCCGACGGCTATCGCGATTTGCCTGCGCTGATCGAGAGCGCGCGCGGCGGCGTCCGCACGACCGCCACCGACTTCGATCTCGAAGAGCACTACGAGGATTTCACGCCGCGTCGCTTCGACGGCGTGAAGGCGTGGATTCCGGTGCAGCGCGGATGCGATTACAAGTGCACGTATTGCATCGTTCCGACGACCCGGGGACCGGAAAGAAGCCGTCAGCTCGCGGAGGTCGTGCGCGAAACCGAAGCAGTCGTCGCCTCCGGGATCTCCGAGATCGTCCTGCTCGGGCAGACGGTCAACTCGTACTTCGACGGCCAGCACGACTTTGCGGATCTTCTGCGCGCCGTCGGAGGAGTCCCGGGCGTGAGAAGGCTTCGCTTCACGAGTCCTCACCCGAACGATTTCAGCAAGGCCGTGATCAGGGCGATGGCAGAGACCGAGGCTTACTGCGAGCACGTGCATCTTCCGATGCAGTCGGGCTCGACCCGCACGCTCAAGCGCATGCTGCGTCGCTACACGCGCGAGCAGTACCTCGCGTGCGTGGACGAGCTACGCGCGGCCATCCCCAATGTTTCGTTGACGACCGACGTAATCGTCGGATTTCCCGGCGAGAGCGAAGCGGATTTCGAGGAGACGCTCAGCGCGGTGCAGGCGGTCGGCTTCGACGACGCATACACCTTCAAGTTCTCGCTTCGTGACGGGACGCCCGCGACCCGCCTTCCGGCGTCCGACACAATCTCCGACGAGGTCGCGAGCGACCGGCTCGCCAGACTCATCGCGACCGTTCGCGGCGCCACTCGGGAGCGAAACCTCAAACTCCTAGGCCAGCGGCGCGAGATTCTCGTCGAAAAATCCGCGCGCCGAGGCGGACTGCTTCAGTCGCGGACGCGGGACTTCAAGGTCGTCATGATCCCGGGCGATGTTTCGCTGATCGGTAAATACCTCACGGTCAAGCTTACCGGGACCACCGGCTCGACCTTCCTCGGGCAGGTCGTAGGCCAGCGCGCGGAGCTACCGCTCGCTGTGTAGTCCGGTCGCTTTGATTGCGCGACCCGCGGAATGATTTCGCGGGTGTCGCGCTAGCGGCCTAGCATTGGGCAGCGCTCTGTCGGAGCCCATCTGCCACTCATCACAGCCGCATACCTCGCATACATCGGCGGCCTTCTCGCGGGGTTCGGCGGCTTCGCCTGGATTGCGGTTGTCGTTGCTTCGGTTGCATTCGCGGCGGCAGTGTATCGCGCGCGGGCGGAGCAGTCAGCGCTCGCCCTGGTATTCGCGGCGGCGACGATTCTCGCCGTCACGACGCCACCTTCTGAGCGGCCGATTGTTCATCCACAGAAGCGTGAGCCTCCGTCCGACATACTGTCCCGGGTAAGAGCGCACGCCGCGCGCTCGATAGACCGCACGTTTGGGGATGATGCTCCGCTGGCGCGGGCGCTCCTCATCGCGGACCAGCATCAGATCCCGACCGAGATGCGCGATCGCTACGCCTCGGCCGGACTGATTCACATGCTCTCGATCTCGGGTCTACACGTCGCTGTGATCGCGGCTGCGATGGAGCTCCTCTTTCAGGTCGCACGCATGTCGCGCCGGGTCTCACTGTTCGGAGCTTTCATCGCGACCGGCGTGTACGTGGCCGTAATAGGAGCGCCGCCGCCGGCGCTGAGGTCGGCGGCGATGCTGGGAGTATCGATGGCCGCGCGACTCTCTCAGCGACCGACATCGCCCTGGGCGGCGTGGGCCGTCGGCGCACTTGTGCCACTCGTTCAACCGAGAATCGCTGTGGACGTGGGCTATCAGCTCAGCGTGCTGGGCATGTGCGCGCTGGTGGCGGCCGGATCGCTGTGGCGACGACACCTCGCCAGCCGATTGGATGGATGGAAGGGGAAGCTCGCCAGGGAATTGGTCACGTCCCTCGTAGCCTGCGCGGTCACCGCGCCGCTCGTCGCCTGGGTGTTCGGTCGGGTGAGCCTGATCGCGCCGCTCTCCAACCTGGTTGCTGCTCCGATAGTCACGCTCGCTCAGCCGATCCTGTTCCTGGCACTGCTCGTTTCACCGCTCGGCGCGGTCGCCCGCTTCTTCGCGCAGGCTGTGCACCCGCTTCTCTTTGCCTTCGACTGGGTTGCCTGGGCGGCGGCATCCACGCCCGGCGCCGCCATAATCGTGACGACGACTCTGATAACTGCCGTCCTTGGCGCACTCGCGGCTGTCGCCCTGGTCGTCGCCTGCTCGAGTCGCTTTCCCGCGCGTCCGGCGATCACGGGATTGGCCGCGCTGGCGACGATGGCAATTGCTCCTGTGTTGCCGCCTCTGACGCCATCACGGAGCGATCGCGTCGAGCTGCACGTCCTCGATGTGGGACAGGGCGACGCGATCCTGCTTCGAACGAACCGCGGCCACTGGATCCTGCTCGATGCGGGTCCGGCCTGGCGCGGCGGCGACGCGGGTCGCACAACGGTGCTTCCGTACATCCTTCGCCGAGGTGGCTCGCTCGAGGCGTTCGTGCTTTCTCATCCCCATACCGATCATGTGGGCGGAGCGGCGAGCGTTCTCAATGCGATGCGTCCACATGCGTACTGGGATGCGGCGTTCGCGGGGGGATCGGACGCTTACATCGCTTCGCTCGCTGCCGCCAGAAAGCAGGGAATCGAATGGCATCGCGTTCATCCCGGTGATTCCATTCGGATAGACGGAGTGAGTGTCTCCTTCCTCGCCCCTGATTCCGCGTGGACCGTCGGGCTCAAGGATCCAAACCTCGCCAGCACGATTGCCGTCGTGCGTTACGGGATGGTGCGCTTTCTGCTCGTTGGAGACGCGGAGCGTGCGGAAGAGGACTGGTTGCTGGCGCAGCATCGCGACGAGCTGCGCGCGCAGGTTCTCAAGGTTGGCCATCACGGAAGCTCGACCAGCAGCAGCGACGCTTTCCTGGATGCGGTCCATCCGGACGTAGCAGTAATTTCCGTGGGTGCGGGTAATATGTACGGGCATCCCAGCAACGATGTCCTGCGCGCGCTTTCGCGAGTGGGAGCCGAGGTGCTGCGCACTGACGAAGCGGGAACGGTGATCGTGCGCACGGACGGTGTTCACATCGAGATCGAAGCGAAGGGAGATAAATGGGAGCTGGCTCGCGATTCGTCAGAGCGTTGATCGGAGAGACAATCGAGCTCCCCGCGGATATGATTTGCCGTTATCCGGACCTCGCTCACGCAAAGTATCGTCGTGGCGGACTGCCGGTCCGCGTCGGCGGCTGGACGCTGGGAACGAGCACGGCGGCGGCCATCACGCTCTGGGGAACGGTGTTCGTTGCGCCGGCAACTGTGCTCGATGCCGAACTCCTCTTGCACGAGCTCCGTCACGTCCACCAATTTTTGGAAGACAAGGCATTTCCTGTCAGTTACCTGTGGCAGTCCATCCGTTACGGCTACGCGCGTAACGCTTACGAAGTTGATGCTCGCCGGTATTCCGCGTCCCGCCTCGGTACCGGTGACAAGGATCTCTGACGTGGTCAAGCATACGGCGACATCAGTCGTAACAATCGAGCGCTTCATCATCGAGCAGGAGAAGCTGCACCCAGCAGCGACGGGCGAACTCTCCGGCCTGCTCTACGATCTCGCGCTTGCGGCAAAGATGATCGCCAACAAGGTGCGGAGTGCGGGACTGGCGGACATACTCGGCGCCACCGATCTCGAGAACGTTCAGGGAGAGAGGCAGCAGAAGCTCGACGTGCTGGCGAACGAGATCATCATCAAAGCACTCGATCACGGGGGACGGCTCTGTGCCATGGCATCCGAGGAAGAGCCGGGTATCATCGATATTCCCCCCAATTTTCCCTGCGGAAAATACTGCCTCCTCTTCGATCCGCTCGACGGCTCGTCGAACATCGACGTCAACGTGCCGGTCGGCACGATCTTCTCCGTCGTCCGCAAGATCACTCCCGGCAGCCGCGGCGAGATGGAGGACATGCTTCAGCGGGGGCGGCAGCAGGTCGCGGCCGGCTACGTCATCTACGGATCGAGCACTATGCTCGTTTACACCACCGGGCAGGGCGCCCACGGCTTCACGCTCGATCCGTCGCTTGGCGAATTCCTCCTCTCGCATCCGAACATCCGGACGCCCGACGCCGGGAGATATCTCTCCGTTAACGACTCCTACTACATCCAGTGGGAGCCGAACGTAAAGAATCTGATGAGCTACTATCGCGGACAGGATGGCAACCGCCAGCCGATGAGCACGCGCTACGTCGGCTCACTCGTTGCCGACTTCCATCGAAATCTCCTTGGCGGCGGACTCTTCGCCTATCCCGCCAATCGCAGGAACAAGCGCGGCAAGCTTCGTCTCCTCTATGAAGCGAGTCCACTCGCTTTCATCGTGGAGCAGGCGGGCGGTGCCGCAAGCGATGGCCAGCAGCGCATTCTCGACATCCAGCCCACGGAGCTGCATCAGCGGACTCCGCTCTTCATCGGCAGCGCCAACGACGTCGATGCCGCGCGCAAGATGTTGGGCGACGCGAAGAGTGCCAGCTCGGTTTCGGCGGTGGGATCGGTAGGCGCGTGAAGCTCCGCCGGCGCCCCGGCCGGCGCACGTGAGCAAACACGAGCCCGGCGAGATGATCTCTCCTTCGGGTATCCCTCTCAAAACGGTGTATCGCCCGGAAGATGCGGAGCTCGACTACGCATCCGCGCTCGGCGATCCGGGAGAATGGCCGTACACGCGCGGCGTTCAGCCTTCGATGTATCGCGGACGACTCTGGACGATGCGGCAGTACGCCGGATTCGGAAGCGCGAAGGGAACGAATGAGCGCTTCAAGATGCTGCTGGACGCCGGTCAGACCGGCCTCTCCGTAGCATTCGATCTTCCGACGCAGATGGGACTGGATTCCGATTCGCCGCGCGCCCTCGGAGAGGTAGGAAGGGCCGGCGTGGCAATCGACAGCGTCGAGGACATGCACGCTCTCCTCGAAGGCATCCCGCTCGACCAGGTCTCGACGTCGATGACGATCAACGCCACGGCGGCGACGCTGCTGGCGATGTACATCGTCGTGGCGGAGGAGCGTGGGATCGCGCGCGACAAGATCAGCGGCACGATCCAGAACGACATTCTCAAGGAGTACATCGCGCGCGGAACCTACATCTATCCGCCCGAGCCGAGCATGGCCCTGATCGCGGAAGTGTTCCGTTTCTGCGCCGATGAAGTGCCCAACTGGAATCCGATCTCGATCTCCGGGTACCACATCCGCGAAGCGGGCGCCACGGCCGTGCAGGAGCTCGCCTTCACTCTCGCGAACACGATTCAGTACGTCACACGCGCGATCGAAGCCGGACTTGCGGTGGACTCCTTCGCGCCAAGGCTGTCGTTCTTCTTTGCCGCGCACAGCGACCTGTTCGAGGAAGTCGCAAAGTTCCGCGCGGCGCGACGGCTCTACGCGCGGATCATGCGCGGCCGATTTCACGCGTCGGCGTCGAGCGCGAGGCTGCGCTTTCACACCCAGACTGGCGGGGTCACGCTCACTGCTCAGCAGCCGCTCAACAATGTGGTCCGCGTGACGGTGCAGGCGCTGGCCGCGACCCTGGGTGGAACCCAGTCGCTCCATACGAACGGGTACGACGAGGCGCTCGCGCTCCCGACCGCCGAAGCGGCGAAGCTCGCGCTTCGTACTCAGCAGATCGTAGGGTACGAGTCCGGCATCGCCAACACCGCCGACCCTCTCGCCGGAAGCTACTACGTCGAAAGCCTCACCACCCAGCTGGAAGAACGCGCGCTCGAGCTGATCCTGAAAGTGGATGCGCTTGGAGGCTCGGAGAAAGCGATCGCCGCGGGATTCTTCCAGGAGGAGATCGCGCGCAGTGCGTACGAGCACCAGCTGCGCGTCGAGGCCGGTGAGACAGTGATAGTGGGCGTAAATCGCTTCGCGGACGAAGAAGAGGCGCCGTCCATTGCCGCTCCCGACTACTCGGCGCTTGAAAAGGCGCAGGTGAAAAGCGTGAAAGCGCGGCGCAAGAAGAGAAACGCTGCCGAGGTCACGCGAACGCTGGCAGCGCTACGCGCGGCCTCGGCAAAAGACTCGAAGCAGCTGCACTTGATGCCGCTCATCATTGATGCAGTGCGCGCACGCGCGACGGTTGGAGAGATTTCGGAAACTCTGGCGGCAAACTGGGGTTTTTACCGCCCTCCACTCTAGAGCCATCGACCAGTTCCACGTCGAGCCGCCAATGGAGTGGCTCAACGCTTGGACACCTCTCCGCTCGATCGTCGCTCTCTGCGCTTGAGCCGCTCTCTCCAGCAAACTAGCTTTCATCGTAGCCGCAGTTCTCTCCCAGAACCAACATGCCCACATACGAGTTTCGTTGCCCCACGGGCCACGAGTTCGAAGAGTTTTATCGCTCCATCAGCGGCGCGCCGAGCGAAGTCGCGTGCCCGACGTGCGGCAAAAAGGCGGAGCGGCAAATGTCGGCCGGAGGCGCACTCGTGTTCAAGGGCTCGGGCTTCTACATCACCGATTACGGGAAGGACGGCAAGAAGCCGCAGACTTCTCCAGTGAAGGCTGGAGAAGGGGCTGCAACGAGCGGCAGTGGTGGGGCGGAGTCCGCGGGCTCGAAGGGCGAATCGAAGCCCGGTGCCGATGCGAAACCGCCCGCTGACCCCAAGTCGGGCGGGGACTCAAAGTCAGTGACCGCCCCAAAGCCCGCGGCTGCATCGAAGTCCGCCGCGAAAGGGTCGTCCCGGAGAGCGAAAAGCAGCGAATGACTGCTGCTGATCAGATCCGTACCGAGCTGATTCGCGCCGCGCGTGGCCTCGGTGCGCCCGAGGACGTGGATCCGCTCATGGAGCGGCCGCGAGAGTCTTCGCACGGCGACTGGGCAACGAATCTCGCCATGGTGCTGGCCAAACCGCTCAAGTCGCGGCCGCGTGACATCGCCGAGCGGTTGCGCGACTCGATGAGTCTCGAGAGCGCGGGGGTGTCGAAGATCGACATCGCCGGACCCGGCTTCATGAATTTCTGGATCGATGCCGGGCGCATCGCTTCCGGGCTGCGCGACATCATCGCCGCGAACGAGAGTTATGGCGGCAGCAAGGTCGGAGCCGGGCGTGTCGTCAACGTCGAATTTGTTTCGGCAAACCCAACGGGGCCACTTCACGTCGGTCACGGACGGCAGGCGGCGCTCGGAGACGCAATCTCGACGCTGCTCGAGGTCACCGGCTGGAACGTGACCCGCGAGTACTACTACAACGACGCGGGCGTTCAAATCGACAATCTGGCGGCGAGCGTCGAGGCAAGACTCAGTGAGCTCCGTGGCAAGCCCGCTCAGGTTCCAGAAGGCGGTTATCATGGCGAGTACATTCGCGAGCTGGCCGAGCGATACAACGCGACCGGTGAGGGACTCTCGGTGCGCGAGTTCGCGGTGCGGGAGCTGAGAAAGGAGCAGGATCTCGATCTGCAGGCCTTCGGAGTGCGCTTCGACCGTTACTTCCTCGAGTCGTCGCTCTACACCGAAGGAATGGTCGAAGACACCGTGCGGCTTCTCGTCGCGTCGGGAAAGACGTACGAGCACGAAGGCGCGCTCTGGCTCCGCACAACCGAGTTCGGAGACGACAAGGACCGCGTGATGCGGAAAAGCGACGGCACGTACACGTACTTTCTGCCCGACGTCGCGTACCATGTCACCAAGTGGAAGCGCGGCTTCCGCCGAGCGATCGACGTTCAAGGCGCCGATCACCACAGCACGGTGACGCGGGTTCGCGCGGGCCTTCAGGCGCTCAACATGGGCGTGACCGAGAAATACCCCGAGTATGTGCTGCATCAGATGGTGACGGTGATGAAGCACGGCGAAGAGGTGAAGATCTCCAAGCGCGCGGGCAGCTACGTCACGGTTCGCGATCTCGTCAACGAGGTGGGGCGCGATGCGGTACGCTACTTCTTCCTCATGCGTAAGAGCGACTCGCAGCTGATCTTCAACGTGGATCTCGCCGCTTCGCAGTCGGAAGAAAACCCGGTCTACTACATCCAGATGGCGCACGCGCGCATGTGTGGCATCTTCCGCGTCGGTGAGATCGATCCGGAGTCGGTTTCGGCCGACAACGTGAGCTTCGAGCTGCTGAGCGAGCCGGAGGAGCAGGAGCTGATCAAGGCGCTGCTCGACTTCCCATCTCTCGTCGAATCAGCGGCGGAAACGCTGGAGCCACAGCGCATCGCGACCTATCTCCTCGAGACGGCGCGGCTCGCGCACCTGTGGTATCACAAGCATCACGTTCTGGAGCAAGCCGAGGATGTAACCCGCGCCCGCTTGGTCCTGGCGAGGGGTGCCCAGATCGTGCTGCGGAACGGGCTGCAAATCCTCGGCATCACGGCTCCGGAGAGAATGTAGTTGCCGCGACCGTCCGCTCGGTTACCATTAGCAGCCTGATCATTTCTCAAACGATATAGGCACGAATGTCTGTCCTCGTTGTTGGCTCAGTCGCGCTCGACTCGGTCGAGACCCCATTCGGAAAGGCGGACGACGTCCTCGGCGGATCCGCGACTTTCTTTGCGGCATCGGCGAGTCATCTCACCGAGGTGAGCGTCGTCGGGGTCGTCGGCTCCGACTATCCTATCGAGAAGCTCGATCCGCTGATGAAGCGGGGTGTCGATTTCAGCGGCCTCGAGCGCGCCGAAGGGCAATCCTTTCGCTGGCGCGGCCGCTATCGGCACGACCTCAACTCGGCGGAGACTCTCGAGACGCACTTGGGCGTTTTCTCCCACTTCAGCCCCAAGATTCCGGAGAAGCTTCGCTCGTCGCCGTATCTGTTCCTTGCCAACATCGATCCGCGCCTCCAGCTCGACGTCCTGGGGCAGGTCGAGAAGCCCAAGCTCGTCGCCTGTGACACGATGAACTTCTGGATCCAGAGCCGGCGCGCCGACATTCTGAAGCTGCTGGGACACGTCGACCTCGTGACGCTCAATGATGCGGAGGCACGCCAGCTGAGCGAGAAAGTGAATCTCGTTCAGGCGGCGCAGTGGATCATGGCGCGTGGGCCGAGGCACGTCATCATCAAGAAGGGCGAGCACGGCGCGTTCATGTTCACCGAGAAATCGATCTTCTTCGCGCCCGCGTTTCCGCTCGAGAGCGTGTTCGATCCCACCGGCGCCGGCGATTCCTTCGCCGGAGGATTCATCGGCTATCTCGCCGCCACCGGCGATCTGAGCGAAGCCAACATGCGCCGCGCGGTGATTTACGGTTCTGTCATGGGCTCGTTTGCCGTCGAGAGATTCTCGATCGAGCGCCTCATGACCGTGACCCGCGCCGAGATCGATCAGCGCATGCGCGAAATGCGGCGGCTCGTGGCATTCGAAGAGGAGCTGCCCGCGTGAGCGATGACGCGCTTCGCTACGGAAGCGCCGGAGTCGATATCGATGCTTCCAATACGGCAAAGAATCGGATCAGGAAGCTCGTCGAATCCACATTCACCAAAGGTGTCATAGGCGGCTTCGGTGGCTTCGGCGGAATGTTCCGCATTCCTCCAAATCTCGAGAAGCCTGTACTCGTTTCCAGCGCCGACGGCGTGGGCACCAAGGTCAAGGTCGCGATCGAGGCTGGCCAGCACGATACAATTGGCCGCGACCTCGTCAACCATTGCGTCAACGACATCCTCGTTCAGGGCGCGCTCCCGGGCTTCTTTCTCGACTACCTCGCGTTCGGAAAACTCGACCCGACGGTCGTCGAAGCCGTAGTGGCGGGGGTTGCCGCCGGCTGCCGTGAGAACAGTTGCGCGCTAATAGGCGGCGAAACCGCCGAAATGCCCGGTTTGTACACCCCGCCGGATTACGACTTGGCGGGCTTCGTCGTCGGATATGTGGAAGAGGATCGCATTCTCGGCCCGCACCGTGTGCGGCCTGATGATGTCCTGATCGGTCTTCCGAGCTCGGGATTGCACACCAACGGATACTCGCTCGCGCGGAAGATCATATCCGAAAGATTGAAGTTGGGAATGAGTGATGCTTTTCCCGGTGGTGGCGGGACTGTCGCGGATGTTCTACTGGCCGAGCACCGGTCGTATTTGCCAGCGCTGAAGCCAGTGCTCGATCGGGTTCACGCGATGGCGCATATAACTGGCGGTGGATTGCTGGAGAATCTCGATCGCGCTCTGCCGCAAACGCTGGACGCCGTAATAGACGTCTCGAGCTGGAAAACCCCGAATGTTTTCAGGGTTTTGATGGACGCGGGGTCAGTGGAACCCGCGGAGATGTACCGAACGTTCAACATGGGTGTAGGAATCGTCGTCATCTGCGCGCCGTCCGATCTAAAGGCAGTGTTGTCGGCGGCATCCGCGGCCGGAGTTGCGGGCTGGAGGATCGGCTCGCTCAAACCCGGTTCCGGCGCAGTCATACTTTCTTGAGGAACTTATAGATGAAAGGTCGTTTGTTCATTTCGTTCGCGGCACTTGCGCTCGCGGCTACATCTGCGAGTGCTCAGGACCTGCAGCGCTGCCCGCCAGGCACGACGGGCTTCGGAGTTCCCGACCAGACGCGCGCCTCTCAGGACGCGTGCCAAAAGGCGATCGATCTCTTCCAGTACCTGGCGCCCCAGCTCTCCACGAGCGTCGCGGGGGGCAACGCGACACTCGGCCAGGCCGGAAGCCTGGGTGGTCTCGGCCACTTTTCTGTTGGCTTCCGAATCAACGCGTTACAGGGAAGTCTCCCGCAGGTTCAGAACGTCACGCCCGCTGTGACTGGCGAGGTGAAGAGTAATTACGACACCAAGACTCAGCTCTTTCCGATGCCGACCGCCGAGCTCGCGATCGGAATCTTCAAGGGCCTTCCGCTCGCAATCACCAACGTTGGTGGGATCGACCTGCTGGTAAGCGCGGCATATCTGCCCGAGTTCAACAGCAGCGGTGTGAGCGTCAAAGTCCCCAATGGATCGCTCAAGCTTGGCTACGGCGCGCGCGTTGGAATCCTGCAGGAATCGCTGCTCGTCCCGGGCGTCTCCGTGAGTTACGTCCGCCGCGATCTCCCCACTGTCAACATTGCGGCGAACAGCGGCAATGACTCGCTATACGTCAATAACTTCAGTCTCAAGACGACCGCGTGGCGCCTTGTCGCAAGCAAGGGCCTGCTGTTGTTCGGGCTCGCTGCCGGCATTGGTCAGGACAAGTACGAGTCGTCCACGGATATCAGTGCGCACCTTGCCGCCCGAGCGGTCCCGCCTATCGCAGCGTTCACCAGTACTCCGATTTCACTCTCCCAGAACATCACCCGCACGAATGTCTTTGCGGATTTGTCGATCAACCTTCTGATTTTGAAGCTGACCGGCGAGATTGGGCAGGTATCCGGCGGCACAATCAACACTTTCAATACCTTCAGTGGCAAGCAAGCAGCCGATTCCAGACTCTACGGATCGGTCGGAGCTCGATTCGGGTTCTAACGACGAGCGCGACGCAGAGTACATGCGTCGCGCGCTCGTCCTCGCCCAGCAAGGGTGGGGTCAAACAGCGCCGAACCCTATGGTCGGCGCTGTTGTCGTTCGCGACGGCGTCGTCGTCGGCGAAGGGTACCACGCGCGCTATGGTGACGCGCACGCCGAATTAGTCACGCTCAAGGCGGCGGGCGATCGTGCGCGCGGCTCGACCATGTATGTCACTCTCGAGCCGTGCAACCATTTCGGAAAGCAGCCGCCCTGCACCGAGGCGATCCTCGAGGCTCGCGTGAAGCGGGTCGTGATCGCCGCCGCTGACCCCACCGCTCTCGCCGGCGGCGGCGCGCGCCACCTCGCCGACTACGGCGTTCAGGTCGATTTTTCCGTCGAAGAGGTCGCGGCGCTGGAGCTCAATGCTCCATTCTTTTTCGCCGCCACCAATCCAACGAGACCCTGGGTGACGCTCAAGCTCGCTCTCTCGAGCGACGGCAAGATGAATGATCCCTCCGGAGAGCGACGCTGGATCAGCAACGAGCTGTCGCGAAAAGAGGTCCAGCGGCTCCGCGCCAACGTCGATGCCATCGCGGTCGGACTCGGCACCGTGCGCGCGGACGATCCACAGCTGACTGCACGGGGGTCGATCCGCCCGCGAGTGCCACCCATGCGTGTCGTGTTCGATAGAAACGCCGAAACTCCGCTCGAATCGACGCTCGTGCGCACGGCGAAGGAGACTCCGACGGTGGTATTCGCGCATCATCCTCCCGTCACCCGCCTCGCGGCGCTGCACAATGCCGGAGTCGACGTATTCGAGGCCGAAGACCTCCCGGCAGCACTGGAAGCGCTCCACGGATTCGAGGTGCAGCACCTGCTCGTTGAGGGCGGCGCCCGCGTTGCGCGGGAGTTGCTGCGGCAAAACCTGGTGGACCGACTGATTATCTTTCACTCACCAATCACTCTTGGCACCGGCGCACTCGGTCCATTCGATGAATTGCCGGGTGACTTTCGAGAGACGCTCTCCAAGCTCCCCATCGTCCGGCGCGCGGAGTTTGGCGAGGATGTGATGTCGGCGTACGCGCTGCGTGAGGCTTGAATGTTTACCGGATTGATCGAGCAGGTTGGCGAAGTTGAGAGCGTGCGGCAGGCCGAGGCCGGACGCGAGCTTCGCATTCGCGCTCCGTTCACGGACCTCAAGAATGGCGAGAGCATCGCCGTAAACGGCGCCTGCCTTACAGTTCGTGAATTCGGCGGTGGCTGGTTTGACGCCGCCGCTGTCGTGACCACGCTCGAGCGCACCGCGATCGGCGCCTGGAAGAGAGGAACACGGCTCAATCTCGAGCGGGCGCTGCGGTCCGGAGACAGGCTTGGTGGACACATCGTGCAGGGCCACGTGGACTGTGTCGGTGTTGTGGCGACCGTCGAGCGCAGTGGCGACGCACTCCTCGTTGATTTGTCGCTGCCGCCGTCGATCGAGCCGCTCTTCGTGCTGCACGGGTCGATCGCCGTCGACGGCGTCAGCCTCACTGTGAACGAGCTGAAGCCTGGCGGTTTGCAACTTTCGCTCATCGAGTACACCTTGCGTCATACGACGCTGGGTGATTTGAAGCCGGGAGCGAGGGTGCACGTAGAGGCGGACGTAATCGCTAAACATGTGCGGCGACTCCTGGAGCCCTACCTTCGCGAGGGGTCGGCGCTGAATTCGCAGGCCGATTTTTCGCTGGAGCATTAGAGGAATCATGAATTTCGGAACAGTCAAGCAGGCGATAGCCGACATCGAGGCTGGCAAGCTGATCGTCGTCGCCGACGATGAGAATCGCGAGAACGAAGGCGATCTCATCTGCGCGGCGGAGCTGGTCAGGCCGGAAATGATCAACTTCATGATCCGTAAGGCGGGCGGGTGGATTTGTCTCGCGCTTACGGGGGAACGTGCCGACCAGCTCGAGCTCGCTCAACAGAGCGAAGCCAATACCGACGAGTACCGCACGGCTTTCACCATCAGCATCGATGCGGACGAGCGCTTTGGTATCACCACGGGAGTGAGCGCACAGGATCGCGCCAAAACCATCCGGATCGCTGTCGATCCCAACACCGTTCCTGGCGATCTGCGCCGTCCGGGACACGTCCCGCCGCTGCGCGCGCGCGAGGGAGGAGTACTCCAGCGCGTGGGCCACACTGAGGCGGCCGTCGATCTCGCCCGCCTTGCCGGCCTCACACCAGCCGGAGTGGTTTGCGAGATTCTGAGCGAGGACGGCTCGAGCGCTCGCCGGCCCGAGCTCGAGCGCTTCGCGCAGGAGCACGGCCTCACATTCATCACCGTCGCGCAACTCGTCGCGCATCGCCTCCAGACCGAGCGCCTCGTGCACCGCGTCGCCGATGCTCGGCTTCCGACGGAAGTCGGGACTTGGCGCGTCATCGGCTACCGCAATGACGTCGACAAGCACGAGCATTTAGCGCTGGTCTTCGGCGACGTCGGGCCCGACTCGAGCGTGCTGGTGAGAATGCACTCGAAGTGTCTCACCGGAGATGTCTTCCATTCTCTCCGCTGCGATTGCGGGTGGCAGCTCGATACCGCGATGAAAATGATCGCGAAGGAAGGAAAGGGCGTGATCGTGTACCTCGACCAGGAGGGCCGCGGCATCGGTCTCCTCAACAAGCTCAAGGCCTACGAGCTTCAGGATCAGGGAAGCGACACGGTCGAAGCCAACGAGCGACTCGGGTTTGCGCCCGACCTCCGCAACTACGGCATCGGCGCGCAGATCCTCCTCGACCTCGGGCTCAGGATCATCCGCCCCATCACGAACAATCCGCGCAAGCTCGTCGGCCTCGAGGGCTACGGGCTGACCATCGATGAGCGGGTGCCGATCATCTCGATCGCGCACGACGAAAACTCAAGCTACCTCGAAGCCAAACGGGCGAAGCTCGGACACCTCTTCGCTTCGTAGATGGCCGAGTTTCACGGATTGCCGAGCGGCGTTGGGCGGCGCATGGTCGTCCTCGCCAGCCGCTTCAATGAGCCAATCGTAAAGAAGCTCGTCGACGGTGCTCTCGAGGCGCTGGTCGAACACGGCGTCGCGTTCGAGGACATCGATGTCGTGTGGGTTCCGGGCGCGTGGGAGCTCCCCATCGCAGCGCGCTGGCTCCTCGCCAGCGAGCGCTACGACGGCCTCGTGGCGCTTGGAGCAGTCATCCGGGGTGAGACCGCGCACTTCGACTACATCGCGGGCGAAGCGTCGCGCGGACTTGCCGTGGCGAGCGCCGACTCGGAGACGCCCGTCGGGTTTGGCGTTCTAACCTGCGATACCGACGAACAGGCCGAGGCCCGCGCGGGTGGCGTGCATGGCAACAAGGGAAGGGACGCGGCGATCGCGACGCTCGAGATGGTCGACCTGCTCAGTCGCCTGGATCCCGACGATGCGGATTGAATCCCGCGCCCGCGCCCGGGCCCTTCAGGCGCTGTACGCGTGCGATATGCGGGGCGGAAAAAATCTTGATCGGGTCGCAACCCAGGTGTGGGACGATCTCGCAGTGGGGCCCGAGGAACGGAGGCTGGCGGGCCTGCTCGTGAGAGAAGTCGCCAGCGGCGGCAGTGAGCTGGACTCGCGACTCGCCGACCTCACCACCAACTGGCGTCTCGAGCGGCTCGGCGCCATCGAAAGATCCGTGCTCCGCCTTGGCGCCGCCGAATTGATGAAGGGAGAGACGCCGCCGCGCGTCGCAATTCAGGAAGCGGTGAGGCTGGCGGAGAGGTTCGGAACATCCGCGAGCGCCAAGTTCGTCAACGGAGTGCTCGACGCCTTCGCGCGACAGGCCGGCATGATCTAGTGCGGATACTCGTCCTCAACTGGCAGGATTCGAAGAATCCGCAGGCCGGCGGTGCCGAGCTTCACCTCCAGGAAATCTTCAGCCGCATCGTCGCGCGTGGCCATACTGTCGATCTGCTCTGCAGCTCGTGGCTGAACGCTCCCCAGCGCGCGAATCTGGACGGGATCGCCGTTCACCGAATCGGCACGCGCCACACGTATCCATTTCTCGCCCACCGCTACTACAGCGAGAATCTCGCCCGCAACGACTACGATGTCGTCATCGAGGACCTGAACAAGGTTCCCCTCTACACCCCGCTATGGGGCGTGCGCAAGCTCGTGGCTTTGGTGCACCACCTCTTCGGCGCGACTGTGTTTCGCGAAGCCCCGGCGCCCCTTGCCGCAGCGGTGTGGCTCTCCGAGCGTCCGCTTGCAATGCTCTATCGTCGCGTGCCATTCGAGGCGGTCAGCAGGAGCACGGCTGATGACCTCGTGGATCGTGGTATTCCGCGCAGTTCGATTCGTGTGATTTACAATGGCGTCGACTCGACCCGCCTGACTCCCAACTCTGCGGAGCGATCCGAGGCGCCGCTCTTTGTCTACCTCGGGCGGCTCAAGAAGTACAAGCGGGTGGATCTCGTCATTCGGGCGTTCGCCGGCCTCAACGTCCCGGAGGCGACGCTGGAGATCGCCGGAACCGGCGACTATCGCGCTCCGCTCGAAGGTCTGGTA
>JADGQV010000099.1 GCA_017881465.1 Gemmatimonadaceae bacterium | reverse complement strand
AGAGCCTCCGGCGCTGAAAAGTGCCGGAGGCTCTTTGCATCTGCTCTCAGACTATCCCCGCATGGCCGCGAAAACTAATTTTGCGAGAACGGAACTCGTTCAGCCCGATTGCTCACGCGCCCCCCAGGCGCGAGGTACCTGATCAATGGCATCTGAAGTTGTCCAGCTCACGCGCCGCGGTTTCGGCCAGACGACGCGCCGCGACGCGTGGTGGGTTCAACCGCTCGTGGTCTTCATAGTGCTCGCCAGCTTTCTCGCGTACGCGACGTGGGCGGCGTTTCAAAACAAGTTCTACGCGTTCGGGAACTACCTCTCGCCGTTCTACTCGCCGCTGCTGTTCTCCGATTCTGAGATGGAACACGTGCGCGCGTCTGATCAGCTCGCACGCTCACGTGGCACCGCAGACCGAGACTGCTTACGAACCCGCGCTGGAAGATTGATGCGACTCGCGACACCAGTCTTGCTCGTCGCGGCTCTCGCCGTCTCCGCTGGCGGTGCACCGCTCTTCGCCCAGCAGAAGACGACGCCCGTGCCAGCCTCAGCCGCCAAGGCAGGGACGGCAGCAATCGCCGGCGTCGTCGTCGATAGCCTGAACGGGAGATATCTCCGGGGAGCGGATGTGATCATCGAGGGCGCGAAGAGGTCGCTCGTGACGGATTCTCTCGGGAAGTTCAGGATCGACAGCCTGCCGCCCGGCACCTATCAGGTCGGCGTCTTCCATCCGCTGCTCGACACGCTTGGCATCTCACTGGCGAGCCGGCCATTTCACATCGGGCCGGACAGCTCGAGTTTTGTTTTTCTCGCGGTGCCGTCGGCGACGACGATCATTCGGAGTGCCTGTCCGGTGCGAGGCTTCCGCCCGCAAGGCACGTCGGCCGTGATCGGACACGTGACCGATCCGGAATCGCTCCAGCCGGTCGCGGGAGCCGAGGTTTCGATCGCGTGGATCCAGCTCGAGGTGTCAAAGGAGGTCGGCGTCAGGCGGACGCCGCGCGTAATTCGCGACAGCACCGATGCGCAGGGCGCGTTCAAGCTTTGCGGACTCCCGAACTCGATGCAGGCGACGCTCCAGGCTAGAAAAGCCGGCGCCGTCACGTCGGAGATCCCGATCTCGCTCGGCGACCAGGAGTCGGAGCTCTTCGCGCGCACGATGCTGCTGGCGCGGGCGGATTCAGGAGCGAAAACCGGCAATGCAACCGTGTCCGGCCGTATCGTTCTCGAGGGCGCCCCATCCAACGCCGGCAGCCGCGTCGAGGTCGTGGGAACCGACGTCGTTACCCTGACCAACGAGCGTGGCGAGTTCACGATGAAGAATCTGCCCTCCGGCACCCACGTCCTGTTGGCGCGACACCTCGGCTTTGGCGCTGAGACTGTCCCTGTCGATCTCTCGTCGCACGAGCCGAAGCAGGTGACGATCAAGCTGCCGAAGTTTGTGGCGACAATGGATCCGGTTGTCGTTACCGCCCGCCGTGCGGCCAGCCTCGACAAGGTGGGATTCAACATGAGGAAGAGGTCGGGAATGGGATACTATCTCGGGCCGGATCAGCTCAAGGACATGCATCCGAACGCTCTCACCGACATTCTGCGACGCGTCCCGAGCCTTCGCATCAACTATGGGCCGAACGGCGACGAGGTAAGCAGCTCGCGGGGGACAACGAGCCTCACGGGTGGCGGTGGATGCGTGCAGTATTACGTTGACGACATGCCATGGCAGTCGGCGACGCCCGGGGACGTCAACAACTTCGTCAACGCCAATGAAGTTGTGGGTGTCGAGGTTTATGCCGGACCCGGCGCGCCCGCCCAGTACACCCGCGGCATGCAGGATTGCACGACGATCGTCATCTGGACGAAGTTCAAGATTCGGGATTAACCCACAGCAATAACTTACGCCGGAGTCGAAGATGAAAATGCCGAGCAGGTCCCTAGTGTTAAACATCGCCGCCATCGTCGCGTTCTGCGGCGCCTGTTCATCGGCGCAGCGAATGCAGAATTCCGTTGCTGCTGCGAACGCCATCATGTACAACGCCAGCGGTACGCCGATCGGCACCGCCCAGATCTGGCAGGACAAGAACGGGCTTGTCCATGTGGATATAGCCACCATCTCGCTTCCGGCGGGCACGCATGGAATCCACTTCCATGACGTCGGGAAGTGCGAGGGAAGCGGCGCATTTGCCACTGCGGGGGGGCACTACAACCCGATGGGGATGGAGCATGGGCTCCAGAATCCGAAGGGACCCCACGCCGGCGACAATCCGAACTTCGTGATCCCGGCCAGCGGCGTCGGAACGGTCGCGTTCAACTCCGATCGCGTTTCGCTCACGCCGGGAACCCGCTCGCTATTCGATGCCGATGGCAGCTCACTCGTGATTCACGCGAGTGCCGACGACCAGGTCACGAATCCCGCTGGCAACAGCGGCGCGCGCATCGCATGCGGGGTAGTGCGAGCGCTTCCTTGATCGCCGAAATCTCTTGACACACTCGGCGACCCGCCGCACGTTCCACGCATGACGGGTCGCCCTCGACGTAAAGCGGCAGGCGGTGAAGGCGCGCGAAGCGCGCGAGGCGGAGCCAAGCGCAGCGAACAGAGAGTCGCGCGCAACGCGAGAGGCACGGCTTACATGAATCTCGCCGCGGCGCTGGCGACGGTTTTCTCCGCCGGCGTCTACACCAAGGACGAGCTGCAGACCGCTGTGTGCATTTTCGTCTCCGAGATGAAAACCGGTGGAGAGACCGGTGAAGGCGTGGTCAAGGCAGCGCAGAGTCTCGTCAACGAAGTCGGTGCGCGCTTTCCCTCGTCCGAGCGCACGCAGATTCTTCTCGCCGACATGGTTGCCTGGTGCCTCGCGGAGTACTATCGCGAGAGTGCGTGAGGGCGCCCGCGTCCTCTTTTCTGCTCGTAGAGAGCGGTATCCGCCTGAGCGAGCAGATCCACCAGCATCGTACCTTCGGCCTTTGACCTCTTGGCGCCCAGACTGAGCGAGAGCTCGTACCCGCGGTCGATCTCCTGATTGTGGATCGCCACCCGCGCCGTGATGCGCTCACACACGAGCTCGGCGGTCTGATCGGAATCGACCGTCATCAGCGCGACGAATTCGTCACCGCCTAGCCGCGCGATGAGGTCGGCTTCGCGGCAGCTCTCGCGGAGCACGCGCGCGGTGTCGATGAGCGCGCGATCGCCCACCAGGTGTCCGTGAGTGTCGTTTATGTGCTTGAGCTGATCCACGTCGATGAAGATCATGAGGACGTCGCGCTCCTGGCGCGTCGCCAGCTTGAGCGCCTGCTCGGAGAGCGCGATGAACGCCCGCCGGTTGTGAAGCCCAGTCAGCTGGTCGACGAGCAGGAGCGCCTTGAGCTCGTCCTCCGCGTACTTCCGCGCGGAGATGTCGTGGTACATGGCGTAGATTCGTCCCGGCTGATCCACAACCCCAAACGGCGTCGCGGCGATGGCGACCCAGAGAGTGTGGCCATCCTTGTGACGCCGTTGCGCTTCCGCTCGCAGCTTCTCTCCCGCCGCCACGCGCGCGGTGAGCTTTTCGCCTTCTTCGACCCCCTCCCCGGGGACGATCAGATCGTTGATGTTCCGGCCGAGGGCCTCGTCCTCCGTGTAGCCGAACATCGTTGTGAACTGGCCGTTGATGCGGATGATGTGATCGTGCTCGTCGAGGATCGCGATCGCCTCCGGGGCGTTCTCGAAGAGCGTGGCGAAATAGACTTTCTGCGTTTGAAGCGCCTCATAGAGACTCTTGCGGTCGGTCACATCGATGGCGATTCCAACCGTTCCGGAGATTTTTCCGTCGGCGGCGCGGAGGGGCTCGACTCGTGTCTCGAATGATCGTCCCCGCCAGTCGGTCTCGTACCGAACGAGCTCACCCTGTAGGGCTCTCAGGTGCGCCGCGAGCGGAGTAAAGCCGGGGTCGCGCGTCTTCAGCACCTCGTACAGCGTCATCCCAACCTGTTCGTTCGCGCTCGTGCCGATGAGGTGGAGACCGGCGCCCTGCGAAAACGTGATGTTGAGCTGTGCGTCGGTGGACCAGAGGTTGACCGGCACCGACTCCAACATGAAGCTGAGGCGCCGCTCTGTGTCGAGCCCGTTGTGGCGAACCGGTGGCGTTTTTTCAGCCGGCCGCGACCTGAATCTCCCAAGCAGGCGCCTCAGGAAGGTACCGAATGGCTTCAGCGGCTGGGTCACCATGGAAGGAGAGGTCAACTTGCCTCTCATTCTCTCACCGATACCGCGTGGACGCAATGATTTCCGTGCGGGTCAGGGCCTCCGTGCACGGGTCGTCAGCGTCCCGTTGGTCCGGTACGAGACCCTCCAGATGGTGCCGCCAGTGTCGTCGGTGATGAAGATCGAGCCATCCGGAGCCTGCGCCAGGCCGACTGGCCGGCGGGCCTGCTGCGCTCTTCCGGAAGCGGCGTTGGAATTGAATCCATCGGCAAACGTGGTAAAGGACCCCATCGGCCGGTTGAATCGGAACGGCGCGAACACGACGCGGAATCCGGCTTGCGGCAGCGGGGCGCGGTTCCATGAGCCGTGAAACGCGACGAAGGCGCCGCCGCGGTACTGGCTGGGGAACTGACTGCCGGTGTAGAAAAGCATTCCGTCGGGAGCCCAATGGCCGGGGAACGCCATCAGCACCTGGGCCTTGCTGGAGCACTGGCCGGTCTTCTGACCGTCACCTCCGTACTCCGGAGAGAGCACCAATCCCCGGCTGTCGACGTCGTAGTAGCAGTACGGCCATCCATAGTCGGCGCCTCGATCTATTCGCACCAACATCTCGCCGGGGTTTTCGGCGCTCTTTTCGGCAGTAAAGAGCTTCGGCCAGTTGTCGTGCAGCTGGTCGCGACCGTGCACGGTGGCGTACAGGTAGCCATCCAATGGATTGCGCGCGAGCGCCACGGCGTTTCTCAGGCCCGTCGCGTACCGCCGGCCATCGCTCGGCCGCTGGCGCAAGCGTTTCGCGTCGAACTCCCAAACTCCGGCGCGGGTGTCGAGCTCAGTGCACGGATTGAATCCGGGAGATTCGGGCTGGCGATCGCGCTGCTGGCATGAGTTGGTTGCGGAGCCGATGTTGACGTAGAGCGTCTGGCCCTGGAGCACGAAGTTGTGGGAGTGATGCGACCCGGTCATCGGGAGACCGGTTACGATCGTATCGGGATTTCCGCTGGGCGTGAGCGAGCCCGCCGCCAGGCGGTACCGGACGATTGAATTTCCCGCGGTGGCGTAAAGGAGATTCCCGGCGAGCGCGATGCCCGTTCCGCCTCCCACACCAAAGCGCTGTTGAAGGTCCGCCTTTCCATCTCCGTTGGTGTCGCGGAGCGCGAGGATTCCGCCGGTACTGGATTGTGCGCTCGCGCCCGGCGCGGCGCGGCCACCGCGCGTAGCCCGCGTATTGACGAAGACATCACCGTTCGGTGCGACGACGACATGTCGGGCCCCGGCCGCTCCGTCGGCGAAGACGGTGGCGCAGAAACCGTCCGGCAGCTGGAGTCCCGCGGTGCATCCCGGGGGCCGCAGGCCCGGTGGCAGTCGGTTCTGGGCTTGAGCGGATCCAGCGAGAACACAGGCGAACAGAAGTGTCTTCTTCATGGAAATCACCGGTGGCGGGAGTTGTGTGTTGGGGCAAATCTCGCACCCGGGTTGAGTCGTGTCGAACGGCGCGAGAGCTCAAAGGCGGACGGAACTACAGAATGCGGCGCGGAGCTGGCGCAAAAAAAACGCGGGCTGGTGGATCACCACCAACCCGCGTTTTTTTGCCGCGCTGAATTCGACTTCGCGCTGCCTTAGCCGCCGCAGGCGGTTCTCACCCGCGCCGCCTCTCGAGGCATGTAGATCGCGAGAGCGCTGGCTTTCTGTGTAGCCGACTTCGTGCCGATCACTTCGCCGAGCACCTTGACCGTAGTCTTGTTCTGCTGGACAGGGTTGACGATTACAGCGTTGGCGCCGACCTTGGCCGCCCCATTTCGGATCTGCTGCTGGAGCTGGTTATCGGTCGTCCAGACGGAATTGCCAGACGCCTCGATCCACGCCAGCTCGTAGTAGTCGTACGGGACATCCGCGCGGCTGTTGTAAACGGCGATAGCGGCCGCGCACGTCGGTGCGCGACTCATGTTGGGATTGACGTTCGTGGTCGTCTTCTTGACGCCGGCGCAAGCCGAGCCGACGGCGAGCGCGAACGCGAGTGTGATTCCTTTGATGGCGTTGGTTCCGATCATGGTTACTCCCTGCGATTGCTTAGGTGGGTGCCCTTGTTGTTCAATCGGGCATACTGCTCTGTTTGCAAGGGAGAGGCCGCCCTAGAGTCGCAAAATTGAGCTGATCAGTGGAACCAGGAGTGACACGCGGGAGCCGGACCTGTCTCCGACTCCCGCGCGCCTGACCAGAAACGGTGGTGCCGAATCAAACTCGCGGGGTAGCGTTTCGACCTTTGAGGAAATGCCAGATGACTGCTACGATCGCAAATAGGAGCAGGATGTGAACTAGTCCACCAACCACCGGGAATAAAAAGAACCCCAATGCCCAGAGAACGATTAGCACCAGCGCTATAGTGAGAAACATGGCTACTCCTTAAACGTTGGGGGCGTTGCCCTTTGTCTCGTTCTCGAGACCGCGCTTGTTGATGGTCATACATCTCCCGACTGAAGGTTGGCCGCCCAAAACAAGCGGTGCTTCGTCGATTTATCAGGGCAAGCGTCGGGCCTGAGGCGTCCGCCCAAGCGTATTTGCGCCGACTACCTTGACGCGGCAGCTTGGGACGCAAGGGGAAGGTTGTCCTACAGCTATCCGAACCAGCCCAAAAGCCACACCAAACAGCAAGCATTCGCAAATCCGGACAACAAAAGCAAAACGAGCTAGCCGCGAGGCTAACCCGTTGCAATTCAACAGTGATGTCCTTGTGCTTCAACAGCTCCCGAGGAGGGACTCGAACCCCCGACCCGCCGGCGCCACCGGACTCCGGTGATGGTGACTGCCTTATCGATCCAACGCTTTGCGCACCTGTCGCACGAACTCCGCGGCCGTGAATGGTTTCTGCACGAAAGGGATGCCACGATCGATTCCCGTTTGAGTCGCGGCGGATTGTTCGGTGTAGCCCGACATGTACAGCACCCTCAACGTAGGTGATTGAACGTGCAGGCGACTAAGCAGCTCGGGACCACCGCAGCCAGGCATGATCACGTCGGTCACAAGCAAATCGATTGAGCCGGAATGTTGTGCGAATAATCTCTCGCCTTCGTCCCCGTTAGCTGCTTCCAACACGCGATAGCCGGCATCCTCGAGGATGCGCTTCGCGAGTTGACGCACGCCGGCCTCGTCTTCTGTGAGCAGCACAGTCTCCGACGGGCGCTTGACAGGTGCGGTGACCACCGAGTTGACAGCCTGCAGGGGGAGTTCACGGTTCGAACGCGGCAAGTAGACTTTGAATGTAGTCCCCCGACCTGGCTCGCTGTACACCCAGATGTAGCCTTTGCTCTGCTTGATGATGCCGTAGGTCGTCGACAGGCCAAGGCCGGTGCCTTTCCCAGCTTCCTTGGTCGTGAAGAACGGCTCAAACAGGCGCCGTTGCGTCTCCTTGGTCATCCCGCTACCAGTGTCGGTGATGGCGAGCATCACATAACGCCCATGCATCACCGTCTCAGCGTGGAAGGAGGAGTTCTCGAGTTCGACGTCTGCCGTTTCAATCGTCACGCTCCCGCCGTCGGGCATGGCGTCTCTCGCGTTGACCACGAGGTTCATCACGACCTGCTCCAGTTGGCCGCGATCCGCGAGCGCCAGGGAGAGATTGGGTGCCAGAGCCAGCGAGATCTCGATGTGCTCGCCAATCAGCCTGACGAGCATGCCGGTCATTTCTGTGATCAGCCCGTTCACATCGAGAGGCACGGCGTGCAACACTTGCTGACGACTGAACGCGAGCAGTTGTCTGGTGAGAGCCTCGGCACGCCGGGCCGCCTTGATGATCTCGCCGAGATCCGTTCCGTGCTCGCTCGCTATGGCGGCATCCGCGGCCATGATATCCGCGAACCCGAGAATGACCGTCAGCAGATTGTTGAAATCGTGGGCGACGCCCGAAGCCAACTGCCCGACCGCGTCCATTTTGTTCGCCTGCCGGACCTGTGCTTCGAGCCGCTTCTGTTCCGTGAGATCCCGCCCGATCGCAATGAAGTGCGTGACCTCGCCATGGGCGCCCTTCACCGGCGTGATGATCTGTTCCTCGGAATACAGACTGCCATCTTTGCGCCGATTGGTCACTTCGCCGTGCCAGACGTGACCGGCCAGAATGGTGTCCCACAGGGCTCGGAAAAACAACTGATCGTGCACGTCGGACTTGGACAGTTCGCTCTGGTTCTTGCCAATGGCTTCGTCAGCGCAATAGCCGGTGAGCGCCGTGAAGGCCGGGTTGACCCATTCAATCGTGCCGGTGCGGTCAGTGATGACAATGATGTTGGCGGCGGCATTCAGGGCGGCGCCTTGGAGGCGCAGTTCCCCCTCCTGCTCGATGTGATCGAGCGCAAACGAAATGTCTCCGGCAATCTCGGTGAGCAGCCTCATCTCCTCCATATCAAACAAACCAGCCTCCGAGGCGTAGAGCACCAGCAGCCCCGCCACCTTGTCTTCCAGTTGCAGCGGGAACACAACCACCGACCGATAGCCGCGCCGCAGCGCTTCCTCGCGCCAGCGGGCCATCTGCGGATCGGTGTCGATGTCGTTGCAGACCACCGCCGTTTTATCCCGTAATGCCCGCGCCACCAGCTCGCAACGGTCAAGCGCGTCATTCCGGACCGTCAGCTGCATGTTGTCGAGGTAGCCTTCGTCGACGCCCGCTCTGGCCACGGGTGTCACGTCCAGACCACTGGCGTCGAGCAGGCCGATCCAGGCCAGACTGAACTTGCCCAGTTCGACCGCGATTCGGCATGCCTCATCGAACAGCTCCTGCCGGTCCCGGGTGCGGACGATGGTCGTGTTGATGCCGCTCAGGACCGCGTACACCCGGTTGAGCCGCGTGATTCGTTTTTCGTTCTCCTTGTGCAGCGTGATGTCGCGCGCGATGGTGGACA
>JADGQV010000098.1 GCA_017881465.1 Gemmatimonadaceae bacterium | reverse complement strand
CAGCTATGGCGGGTCGTTCATGCTCGCGAGTTGGCTCGCCGTCGGCATCCTGATGCGTATTTCGGGCGAGGGTCGCGGCAGCGCTCTGTCGCTCCGCCGTTAGGCCGCTCAGGCATCGTGGTGCGCGTTTTCTTCTGAGTCCATCGTGCGGGGTCGGCGAGGGATGTCCCCTTCGGGAGCTCTCGCCTGCAGCGTCGCCTTGCGGCTCGCTGCACCGCGCGGCCTTGCAGCCGCGCTGGCTCCGGCCGCTCCCTCAGAGGACACCCCTCGCCTCCCTAGCTGAGGCCTAAGAAACGCGCGCCGCTTTGCTGCGGTTTGCCCGTGCGCCCCAGCGGCGACCGTGGCACGGTGCGAGCGCTGAAGTCGTGCGGTCCGTGGTCCCGTGCGTGCAAACGGATGCGCGACGAGTTTGCGCGGGGACGCCGAGCTTCGCTCGGCGCGCTAACGCGCGAGGGCAAGAGAGCGCGCGGAATTCATGGCCGCTTCGCGGCGCCGTAGTGCAGGATCTTGTGGGAAGGAGGGTGGGGATATCCTCTGAGGGAGCGGCCGCAGCCAGCGCCGCTGCGAGGCGGCGCGGTGCAGCGAGCCGCAAGGCGACGCTGCGGGCGAGAGCTCCCGAAGAGGATATCCCCGCCCGACTGACCGGCGAGACCCCAACACTGCGCGCCACACTAGCCGCGGCGATGCCACAGCGGATCTGTTGATCCATCCGCGCGGAAGCCGACGAGCCAGAGTATGGGCTTCACCGCTGCAAAGTCAGCCACGCTGGCGTAAATTGCGCGCATGGCTTGGTTCCGCAAAGAAAAAAAGCCCCGCTTGCCGCGGCACGAAAAACACGAGATTCCGACTGACGCGTGGGAGAAGTGCGACCGCTGTGGTCACACCGACCTCCGCGAGAAGTTCGTGCGCAACCTCAACGTGTGTCCAGGCTGCGGCTTCCACCGCCGCATTCGCGCGAGCGAGTACGCGGCGATCCTGCTCGACGAGGGAACCGCCGAAGAGACCGAGTTGGACATTCGCTCTACGGATCCGCTCGGCTTTCCCGATTATCCGGCGCGCCTCAAGAAGGCGACCGGCGCGGCCGGCGACGGCGACGCGATTCTCACCTTCACGGGCCAGCTCGGCGGGATGCCGGTGTGTCTCGCGGCCATGGACTTCGCGTTCATGGGCGGGTCGATGGGGTCGGTCGTCGGCGAGAAGATCGCGCGCCTGGGACAGCTGGCCATCGAGCGCAAATATCCACTCATCATAATCTCCGCGTCCGGCGGCGCGCGGATGCAGGAGGGCGTGCTCTCGCTCATGCAAATGGCGAAGGCCGCGGCGATCCTCTCGCAGCTCTCGGAGAGGCGCGTGCCCTACGTCTCGATTCTCACGAACCCGACCACGGGAGGTGTGAGTGCGAGCTTCTCGATGCTCGGCGACGCGATTCTCGCCGAGCCGGGAGCAGTGATCGGATTCGCTGGTCCGCGCGTGATCAAGCAGACGATTGGACAGGAGCTGCCCGAAGGATTCCAGACAGCCGAGTTTCTGCTCGAGCACGGAATCGTTGATTCGGTGGTCGCGCGCTCCGAGCTCAAGCGAACGGTGGGTCAGCTCCTTCGCCACATGAGCGGCAAGCCGGCGTCGGCAGGGTGGACGACCACCTGACGTCCTACGGCGAGGCGATCCAGGCTCTGTTCGCCCGCACCACTGGCACCATCAAACCAGGTCTCGAGCGCACCGAAGCGCTGCTCGCCAAGCTCGGCTCGCCGCACCGCAAGCTCTCGGCTATCCATGTCGCCGGCACCAACGGCAAGGGAAGCGTCGTTGCCACCTGTGAAGCGCTGTTGCGCGCCCGAGGGCTCGTGGTTGGACGATACACATCTCCTCATCTTGTTGATTTCCGGGAGCGCATCACCGTCAACGGGCAGCCGATTTTCGAGGAGGAGGTCCTCGAGTTTCTCGAGCGCTGGATTCCAACCGCCGAGGAAATGGGAGCGACCTTTTTCGAGGTGACGACCGCTCTCGCCTTCGACTGGCTTGCCAAGAGAGAGGTCGACCTTGCGGTGATCGAGACCGGGCTGGGCGGCCGCCTCGACTCGACGAACGTGCTCACGCCCCGGGTGGCCACTGTCACGTCGATTGGGCTCGATCATACGGATCTGCTCGGCGATACTCTGGAAGCGATCGCGAGAGAAAAAGCCGGAATTTTCAAGGCAGGGGTTCCCGCCGTGATTGGCGAGCCGGCGCCGGCGATACGCGAGCTGCTGGCCAAATGCGCAAAGGAGGCCGCGGCGACGCCAGTGGTAGTTCTCGACGACGACTACGCGATCAGCAACGTCGAAGTCTCCGCGCGTGGAACGTCGTTCACGCTCCTCGGCGGAAAGGACGGCCAGCACATAACAACACCTCTGCTTGGAGAGCACCAGGCGCGCAACACGGCCACCGCGATCGCGACCCTGGCCGCGATCGGCAACGAATATCTGCCGCCGCCAGGAGAGATCTCCAAGGCGCTTGCCGGAGTGTTTCTGCCGGGCCGTTTCGAGCGCAGAGGCAAAGTCATCTTCGACGTCGCACACAATCCGGACGGTGCTCGCACTGTCGCCGAGACAATTCGCGCCGTCAATCCACCGTCGCCTCGAACGGCCCTCGTTGCCGTTCTTGCTGACAAGGACTGGCGCGGAATCATCCGTGAGCTCGCGCCGGCCGTCGATCGCTTCGTGTTCACCAACGCTCCGTCCGCTCCGGCAGAACGCAGGTGGGACCCGGCGGAGGCGCACTCATTTGCGAAGGCGCGGGGCATCGAGGCCGATCTGGAGCCGGACATGGATGCGGCCCTCGCGCTCGGGCAGGAACGGTCCGAAACGCTGCTCGTCACCGGCTCGTTTCACACTGTGGGCGACGCGATGTCGCGCTTGCAGGTGTCTCCGTTCGCCGCGTAGCTTTCCTCTATGTCACAGGGAGCTCTACCAGGATTTCGAGACTTCTATCCCGAGCAGCTCGCCACGCGCAACTATCTCATGTCGGTCTGGCGCGACGTCGCGCGGAGATACGGGTTCGTCGAATACGATGGTCCGCCCCTGGAGCCGCTCGAGCTGTACACCAAAAAGAGCGGTGATGAGATCGTCGGTCAGCTCTACAACTTCACCGACAAGGGCGGCCGCGAAGTGGCGCTTCGTCCCGAGATGACGCCGACGCTGGCGCGCATGGTCGCCGCGAAAGCGAACGCCATGCGGAAGCCTATTCGGTGGTTCTCCGTGCCCCAGCTTTTCCGGTACGAGCGGCAACAGAAGGGAAGGCTGCGCGAGCACTTTCAGCTCAACGTCGACATCGTTGGCGAAGCATCGGTTGCAGCGGACGCGGAGCTTCTCGCGGTCGCGATCGACGTGATGCGCGCGGTCGGGCTCACCTCGCGTGATGTTCGGGCTCGAGTGTCGGACCGGAGGCTTCTCACCGCGGTTCTTTCGCACGCTGGAGTGAAGAAGGCGGAGCTGCCGGTTGTGTTCGCCGCGATCGACAAAACCGGCCGCGAGCCCCGCGACGTGACGCTCGGCAAGGTCGAGAGGGCCGTTGCCAGCGCGGAAGCACGAGCCGGAGTGTCACGCATCCTCGACAGCTCCACTGATCTCAACGCCCTGACGGGGGAGTTTCGACACTCGCCCGAAGTAATGGAAGCGGTCACGCACATGCGCGAGTACATGAACTTTCTGGATGCCCTCGGCGTCGGCGACTGGATCGACTTCGATCTCTCTATCGTGCGCGGGCTCGCTTACTATACTGGGAAGGTGTTCGAGCTCTTCGATGCGAAGGGAGAGTTTCGCGCAATCTGCGGAGGCGGGCGCTACGACGATCTCCTTTCGACCATTGGGGGCGTGGATCTTCCAGCGCTTGGTTTCGGGATGGGCGACGTGGTGCTCACCGAGCTGCTTCGGTCGCGCGACCTGCTGCCCACACCGGAGCTGGGGACCGAGTATTGGGTTGTCGCTGATGACGAGTCGATGTTGCCTGACGTGATGACGGTTGCGGGCCGGTTGCGCGCCAAGTCGCGGAGCGTGGAATACGCGCTCAAGCCGCAGACGCTGGCTCGCCAGCTCAAGACCGCCTCGAGCGCCGGCGTGAAAAACGTGGTGCTGCTTCGCCGCGATGATTATGCAAATGGAAAGGTGACCGTGAAGACGCTGGCCGATGGATCCGAGCGCAGCGTGGCTCTCGATGCATTCCTGAACTCCTTGTAAGAACGCCAATGGCAGACGATAAGAAGCTGACGAAACGCTCCGTAGATTTCAGCGCCTGGTACAACGAAGTCGTGCTCAAGGCCGAACTGGCCGACTACTCGCCTGTGCGCGGCTGCATGGTCATCAGGCCGCGCGGCTACGGAATCTGGGAGCGGATGCAGCAGCAGCTCGACACGATGTTCAAGGACACGGGACACGAGAACGCCTACTTCCCCCTGTTCATCCCCGAGAGCTTCATGAAGAAGGAGGCGGAGCACGTCGAGGGCTTCGCGCCCGAGACTGCCGTCGTGACCCACGGTGGAGGAAAGAAGCTCGAGGAGCCGCTCATCGTCCGCCCGACGTCGGAGACGATCATCTACGCGATGTACGCCAAATGGGTGCAGAGCTATCGCGATCTTCCCATACTCATCAACCAGTGGGCGAACGTCGTCCGCTGGGAGATGCGCACGCGACTTTTCCTGCGCACGCTCGAGTTCCTCTGGCAGGAGGGCCACACCGCGCACGCCACGCCCGACGAGGCCGAAGAGGAAACTCGGCGGATGCTGGGCGTCTATCGTGATTTCATGGAAGGCTACATGGCAATGCCGGTCGTGACGGGAATAAAGACGCCAGCCGACAAGTTCGCGGGGGCGGTGCGCACCTACTCATGCGAAGGGATGATGCAGGACAACAAGGCGCTGCAGGCCGGAACGTCGCACAACCTCGGACAGAACTTCGCGAAGGCATTCGATCTCAAGTTTCAGACGGAGGCGGGGGGGATTGAATACGCCTGGAACACCAGCTGGGGTGTCTCCACGCGCTTGGTCGGCGGGCTGGTTATGACTCACGGCGACGACAACGGGCTTCGCGTGCCGCCGCTGCTCGCGCCGATCGAGATAGTGATCGTGCCGATCTGGCGCTCGGAGGAGGACAAGGGCCGCGTCAAGGCCGCCGCGCATCTGGTGAAGGAGAGTTTGCTCGGTTGGGAGCGTCGAATCCCGGGCCGTCTCCGCGTGCACGTCGACGACCGCGAGGGAATGAAGCCCGGCGCCAAGTACTACGAATGGGAGCTGCGCGGAATTCCTTTGCGCCTCGAGCTCGGACCGCGGGATCTGGATCAGAATCAGGCGATCATGGTGCGCCGCGACACGGGTGTGAAGCGCGCCGTATCGCTCGCCTCGGTCGGTGAGGATGCGGCCGACTTGCTGCATCTGATTCAGGAAACGATGCTGATCGACGCGCGCGAGCGACGGGAGCAGAACAGCATTCGCGGCGGAATCACCTACGAGCGTTTCCGCGAAGTGATGGAGGGAGACGGCGCGTTCGTGTACGCGGGCTGGTGCGGTGACGCCAAGTGCGAGGCCGCGATCAAGGAAGAGACCAAGGCCACGATTCGCGTTCTGCCCGATGAAGAGTTCAGGTCCGCCGAGGCGCCCAAGACGTGCCTCAAGTGCGGAAGCCAGTCGACCGCCGAGGCGCTGTGGGCAAAGGCATACTGAGAGAGCGGGAGGTGTCGGCGACTCGAGTCAAAGGAACGGCCGCAGCCGACGAAGCGTTTCCCAGGGACGCGTCGGGACTCCGCTGTGAAGGAGTCTCTCTCGAGGTCATCGCGAGCGCGATCGGAACTCCCTGCTACGTCTACAGCTCGGCCGGCATCCGAGAGCAGTACCACCGACTTCGCGATGCGACGGGGAAGCTCGACGCGCGCCTGCACTATAGCGTGAAAGCCAATTCGAGCATTGCGATTCTCGCGCTCCTCCGGGAGCTCGGCGCCGGCCTTGATATCGTTTCCGGCGGCGAGCTGTTTCGCGCGCTCAAGGCGGGATACTCCGGACGTGACATCGTCTTCAGCGGCGTTGGGAAGACTGAGCGGGAGATGGAGGAGGCACTTCGCGCCGAGGTGCTTCTCTTCAACGTGGAGTCCGAGCAGGAGCTGCACGTACTCGACGCCGTGGCGAAGCGGCTCGGTCTCGTCGCTCCCGTTGCGGTGCGCGTGAATCCGGAGGTGCTGGTAGATACTCCGCACCCGTACACGCGCACGGGCGAGAAGGGAATGAAGTTCGGGATCCCGTTCGACGAGGTGCTGTCCGTTGCGAAGGTGGCCGCCAATCTGAAGAATGTCCGCGTTCTCGGTCTCGACATGCACGTCGGGTCACAGATCTCGCAATTCGCTCCATACGAAGTGGGAGTGCAGCGTCTTCTGCACCTGCGGCGCGAGATCGAGCGCGATACCAAGTTTCGACTGGAGTATCTCGACATCGGCGGTGGGCTCGCTGTCACATACGATGCCGAGCGTACGGTGGACGTCGGTCATTTCGGGGAAGTGATCAGCGCGCTGGTGGGTGGCTCCGGTCTCAGGATCATCCTCGAGCCCGGCCGTTTCCTCGTCGGCAACGCCGGCGTTCTGCTGACGCGTGTCCTCTACAGGAAGCGAAGCGGCGGCAAGGAGTTCATCATCGCCGACGCGGGCATGACGGATCTTCTCCGGCCATCCCACTATAACGCCTTCCACCGGATCGAGGCGGTGAATCCGACCGGACGCACCACCGTAGCCGACGTCGTCGGCCCAATCTGCGAGAGCGGAGACTTTCTCGCCCTCGACCGCCAGATAGACGACGCGCAGCCGGGCGATCTTCTTGCGGTGCAGTCTACTGGTGCCTACGGCTTCGTGATGTCCTCAAACTACAATTCGCGTCCACGCCCCGCCGAAGTGCTCGTCGATGGAGCCAGATTCGCGGTGATAACCCGGCGTGAGACCTACGACGATCTCGTCCGCAACGAAGAGAATTCTCCGGCGTGGAGGAATTCCTAGTGCGGATCGGGATCATGTCGGACACACACGATCGCGTTCCCGCGATCGCCGACCTCCTGGACCGATTTGCCTCCAAGGGCATCGCGATGGTGATGCACGGCGGCGACTATTGCTCTCCTTTTTCCCTCGCTCCCTTTCACCAGAAGGGCATGGCGCTCCTTGGCGTGTTCGGCCGGAACGATGGTGATCGCGAGAGTCTGAGCGCTTACGCGGCGCGCGGGATGGGAACGGAGATCTACGAGTCACCCCACAGCTTCGACGTGGGAGGGAAGCGCGTCCTGATCGTTCACGACATTGTGGAAGTGAGCGGACGATCCATCGAGTCGCACGACTTCGTGATCCACGGCTCCTCCCACCTGCAGAGCACCAAGAAAGTCGGGAGTACGCTCGTGATCAATCCAGGTGAGGCCTGCGGCTGGATTCACGGCAAGTGCACGGCGGTGATTCTCGACACGAACACCGGAGAAGTAGAAAACATCACTCTATGAGCAGCCGGATCCTCATCATCGATTTCGGCTCACAATTCACGCAACTGATTGCCCGGCGGGTTCGCGAGGCACGCGTGTATTCGGAGATCCATCCGCCCAGCCGCACCGTGGAGTGGATTCGCGAATGGAAGCCAACCGGTATCATCCTGAGCGGCGGGCCCAACTCCGTGTACGGCGACAACGTTCCGCTCGCGGACCGCGCCATCTTCGACATCGCGCCAGTGCTCGGCATTTGCTATGGGATGCAGCTCATCGCGCACATCGAAGGCGGGCAGGTCATCCGCACCGATCGCCGCGAGTACGGCCGCGCCGAGATGAAGGTTCTGGAGCCGAAAGGGTTGTTCGCCGGCTTCTCTACCAAGGAGCCCGTCACGGCCTGGATGAGTCACGGCGACCACATCGAGAAGCCGCCGAAGGGCTATCGCGTAACGGCGGAGAGCAACGGAAATCCGATCAGCGCGTTCCGGCACGAGACGCGGCCAATCTTCGGAGTTCAGTTCCATCCGGAAGTCGCGCACACGCCGCGCGGCGGAGAGGTGATCTCGAATTTTCTCTTCGGCGTATGCAAAGCGGAACCCACTTGGACTGCCGGCGCGTTCATCGAGGAAGAGATCACGCGCGTCAGGAAGATGGTCGGCAAATCCCGCGTCATCTGCGGATTGTCGGGCGGCGTGGATTCGTCCGTGGCTGCCGCTCTCGTGCATCGCGCCGTCGGGGAACAGCTCACGTGCATCTTCGTCGATACGGGGCTGCTCCGGCTCCACGAGCGGGAACAGGTCGAGCGAACATTTCGCGCGCACCTCGGGATCAAGCTGATAACGATTGACGCGGAGGAGCGCTTTCTGAGCGCGCTCGCCGGCGTCGAGGATCCCGAGAAGAAGAGGACGGCCATCGGCCACACGTTCATCGATGTGTTCGAGGATGCGGCCGCCCAGGTCGGCGACGATGTTGATTTCCTGGTGCAGGGGACGCTGTACCCGGATGTCATCGAGTCCTTCTCGCCGCGGGGCGGGCCGTCGGTGACGATCAAGACGCACCACAACGTGGGCGGGCTCAAGCCGGACATGAAGTTCAAGCTGATCGAGCCGCTGCGAGAGCTATTCAAGGACGAGGTCCGAAACGTCGGCCGCGAGCTTGGCCTCCCGGAGGAAATGGTCGCACGACATCCATTTCCTGGTCCCGGCCTCGCCATTCGTATTCTGAGCGATGTCACGAAGGAAAAGCTCGATCTCCTGCGCGCTGCGGACGCGCTGTACCTCGAAGAGATCCGGGAGGCGGGGCTGTACGACGAGATCTGGCAGGCGTTCGCGGTGCTGCTCCCCGTGCGGAGCGTCGGCGTCATGGGCGACGAGCGGACGTACGACTACGTGCTCGGGCTCCGCGCAGTTACCAGCACGGATGGAATGACCGCTGACTGGTACCCGTTTCCGCCCGCCGTGCTGGCGGGGATCTCGAATCGGATCATTAATCAGGTCAAGGGGATCAACCGAGTCGTTTACGACGTGAGCTCGAAGCCGCCGGCGACGATCGAGTGGGAGTAGTGGTCTCTGGCATCTTGTCGGAGTGACCAAGGGAA
>JADGQV010000032.1 GCA_017881465.1 Gemmatimonadaceae bacterium | reverse complement strand
TCAATGTGAGGTTCTAGTGGACACCACGACGACACTCACCTTCGGCGACAGACTGCAGGGAAGCTTCGAGCAGCTGTATCGCTACGTCCCCGCGCTCTTCGGCGCGCTGGTCATCCTCTTCGCCGGCTATCTGCTGGCGAGACTGCTGGAGAAGGGAACCGACCGCCTGATGAAACGGATCCATCTCAACCAGATCCTCGAGCGGGGCGGCGTGATGCAGGCGGTGGAGCGGTCGGGCTCTCGCGTGAACCCGACGCGCGTCGCGGGAAGTCTCGTCTTCTGGTTCGTGATGTTCGCGGTGATGCTCGTCGCCGCCAACGCACTGGGACTCCAGTCGCTCGCCAACGTCTTCTCGGAGCTCGTGAGCTACATCCCGAGCGTCATCGCCGCGATCGTCATCATGATCGTCGGCATGGTGCTCGGCAGCTTTGTCGGCGGCCTGATCATGGCGTCGGCCGGCGGACTCCACGGCGGACCGACATTGGCTCGCGTGGGGAAGGGCGGTGTCGTCCTGCTCGCCGCTTTCATGGCGCTCCAGGAGCTGGGCGTTGCGACGGAGATCGTGACCACAGCGTTCGCAATTCTTTTCGGCGCGATTGCTCTGGCGATCTCACTCGCGTTCGGACTCGGCAATCGCGAGCTCGCCGGCGAGGTCACGCGCAAATGGTACGGCCGCTACAAGGAAGAGCGTGACAACATCGAGCGCGAGAATCGCGAGCTCGACAGGGCCGAAGGAATCGCGACGACCGAAGAGTACGTGCGACCCACCTACGGCATTCGTAACACCGGACCGCACGACGTAGTTCGCCCGCCCGAGTGAGCTCACCCGCCGCGGCATCACCAGTAGTGACGTCCGCGACAAGAGAGCTGGTGAGAGCGCTGTCGCTCCGCGATGCGATCGCGCTCGTACTCATCGTCATTGGAACGGGTGTCTTCCTCAAGACAGCGCCGATGGCGCAGCTCGTCGGCAGCCCGTCCAAAGTGTTGCTCGCCTGGCTTGCCGCCGGGATCCTTTCTCTGGCCGGCGCGCTGACCTACGCCGAGCTCGGCGCGATGATGCCGAAGGCGGGGGGAGAGTACGTGTTCCTGCGCGAGGCGTACGGCGATCTTCCCGCGTTTCTGTTCGGCTGGTCGTCGGTGATGCTCATCGCGAGCGGAGGACTCGCCGCGGTCTCCACCGCGCTCGCGTCATTTCTCGCCTCGTTCGTTCCGCTCAGTGCCGTCTTTACCATTCACGACTTCCACGTGCTGGGGCAGGTCGTGCACTGGCGACTCGGCATCCAGCAGGTCGTGGCGGTGGCCGTGATCCTTCTCTTTTCCTGGGTGAACTCGCGCGGCATCGAAATGGGTAGCCGAGTGCAGTGGGCTGCGACGGTCGCCAAGCTTGGCGGAATAGCGATCATCGTACTCGGCGCGTTTCTACTTTCGCGCACCGGAACGTGGGAGCATCTGAAGACGCCCGTTACGGCGCGCATCGCGCCCGCCGGAATGGGCGCGTTCGGCGCTGCAATGCTCGCGGCTCTCTGGGCGTATCAGGGATGGTCGAACGTCCCGATGATGGCCGGTGAGATCGAAAAACCCGAGCGAAATATCCCGCGCGCGCTGATCTTCGGCATGCTGATCGTGATCGCCGTGTACCTGGTCACCAATCTCGCCTACTTCTACGCCCTGTCCTTCAGCGAGATACTGACGTCCAACTCGACCGCGTACCGTGATGCGCTTCCGGTTGCCGCCAGGGCGGCGCAGACATTCTCCTCCTATGGCGCTCAAATAGTTTCGTTTGCGTTTATGGTTTCGGCGATTGGAGCACTCAACGGCATCACTATGATGAACGCGCGAGTTCCATTCGCCATGGCGCGCGACGGACTTTTCTTCGGCCCGCTGGGAAACTTGAGCGCGACATCGAGCGTGCCGGTGAACGCGATCTGGTTTCAGGGGATCTGGGCGTGCGTGCTCGCGCTGTCGGGGACCTTCGATCAGATCACGACGTCGGTGATCTTCGCCGTATGGCTCTTCACGGCGCTCGTCGGTTCGTCTCTCTTCGTGCTGCGAAGAAAGCTCCCCGCTGCTCCGCGCCGATACCGCGCGCTCGGCTATCCGGTAGTGCCCGCGCTCTTCGTGCTGGTCGCGCTATGGCTGGTCATCAACACCTTGACGGTATCCCCCGTGGAATCCGCAGCGGGCCTCTTCCTGGTCGCACTCGGCCTGCCGTTTTACTTCTACTTTCGCAGAAGCGGCTGGTTAACACGGGCCCGGATGAAGGAAAGGCCGCACTAGGCGTCCATCGTGCGCGGCATCCGCTGATAGTGTTTTCTCATCGTGGCGATCAACGAGGTCATCGTGAAGCCGCCGCGCCGTTCACGATCGCCCGCGCCACCGCCTGCTGAAGCGGTCCGACATCGGGAAAATATCCACGTGCGTCGGTGCCCAGGTTCTGGCGGTTCGTGAGCAGCACTATCGACAGTCTGTATTGGGGAACTCCGGCCACATAGGTGCCGGTGAAGCCCGTGTGCGAGAAGCTCGCCGCCGGCAGATAACTCGGCGCCTGCCATCCGAGGTAATTCTGGAATTTGTCGCGCTTGAGGAACGTGTCGACTACGTCGGGTCGAATGTACTGCCGCCCGCCGTAGCTCCCACGGTTGTTCAGCAGGTCGAGCAGCACCCGCAGATCCGCCGCGGTCGAAAAGAGTCCGGCGTGTCCCGCCACACCGCCATTCGCGTAATACGAATTGCCATCGTCGACTTCGCCGACCAGCACGCGCTGCCGCCAGCCATTCCAGGCAGTCGGATCGCCGCGGTAGCGATAGCCGAAGGACGAATCGCACACCATGTGACGCTCGTAGACGTTGCCCTGCTCCGTCGCGGCGAATTCCGTGAAGCCGCGCATCTTCGGGTTGAACGTGGTGGATCGGAGTCCAAGCGGCCGATACAGGCTGTCGCCGAGAAATCTGTCGAGCGGCTCCCCGCTCACACGCTCTACGATGTAACCGAGCAGCATGAAGCCGAGGTCGCTGTAGTGCCGCGCGTCGCCGACGCCCCATTCGAGTGGCATGTCGCGGATGACGGCGTAGGTCTGGGTGCTGTTCGCGGCGTGATAATAGAGTGGCTGCCACTGCACGAGCCCCGCCGAGTGCGTGAGCAGGTGCCGGACGGTGATGCTGTCGAGATGCGGGCCCCGAAAATCCGGCAGGTAGCGCGACACGGGAGCATCGAGGTCCATGTTCCCCCTGTTGGCGAGTAGCATCATCGCCATCGTCGTTGCCATGACTTTGGTGACCGACGCCAGATCGAACATCGTCGATGTTCGCATCGCCGGCGGTGCGGCAAGCGGGTGCCCCTCGTAATCGTTGAGCTGCGCATACCCGAATGCGCGCTCGTGCACGACCCGCCCATCCTTTGCGACTAGGAACACCGCGCCTGGAATCAGCGTCCCGATCGAGGAATTGATCAAGGAATCGGCGGTCGCGATCCCCCGCGCGAGAGCCGGATCCGGAGCAACGGGCGAGCCCGCCGGAACGTACCCTCCGCTGCACCCGAGGGTCGCCCCGACGATTGCAGCGGCGGCGAAAGAGAATCGGGATGTCGTCATGTAGCCTGAATTAAGTGTCTCAGTTGCAGTTCCGCATGCCGGAGAATCATGTATAATCTGTCGCCATGACCGCCATCAGTCCGGCCGACACCGCGTGGATGCTGATCGCCACCGCAATGGTGCTGGTGATGACACCAGCCGTCGGATTTTTCTACGGCGGCATGGTGAGAGCCAAGAACACGCTCAACACCATGATGATGAGCTACGTCGCTCTGGGCTTCGTCGGCATAGCCTGGGCATTCATCGGCTACTCGCTCGCGTTCTCCGAGGGCGGCGGGCTCATCGGCGGCCTGCGATTCTCCTTCCTCAATAGCGTTGGAATCGAGCCTCACGGGTCGATTCCGCACATCCTGTTCGCCTCGTACCAGGGAACCTTCGCCGTCATCACCGCCGCGCTCATCTCCGGAGCGATCGTGGAAAGGATGCGCTTCGGTCCCTACCTCACTTTCATCACCCTCTGGTCGATTGTTGTCTATGCGCCAATCGCCCACTGGGTGTGGGGCGGCGGCTGGCTCGGCAAGCTGGGAGCGCTCGACTTCGCGGGAGGCACCGTCGTCCACATCAACGCGGCGGCAGCGGCATTCGTCGTGGCGCTGGTGCTGGGCGCGCGCAAGGATTACGCGCGGCAGGCGATCGTTCCGCAAAACGTTCCGTTCACACTCCTGGGAACCGGGCTAGCCTGGTTCGGCTGGTTCGGCTTCAACGGCGGCAGCGCTTTCGGCGCGAACTCTTTGGCCGCGCTCGCTTTTTCGAACACGATGTTCGCCCCCATGGCCACTCTCGTCGTATGGAGCCTCCTCGATCTGATGCGGACGCGGAAGACGACCGCCATCGGAGCAGCGACCGCCATCGTCGTTGGCCTCGTTGCAATCACACCCGCCGCCGGCTTCGTCAGTCCCCTGTCGGCGATTGTAATCGGCGCGATCGCCGCGCCAGCCAGTTATTTCGCGCTCCTCTGGAGAGCGCGCACCCGGCTCGATGATTCGCTCGACGTAGTTTCTGCGCACGGCGTGGGGGGAATCGTCGGCGCGCTGCTTACTGGAGTTCTCGCCGAGAAGAGCTGGAACGGAGTCGGCGACGGCGCCATGTTCGGCAACATGAGACAGCTGGGGATACAGGGCGTCGCGGTCATTGCGACAATCGTCTACAGCGCAGCCGCGACGTTTGTGATTCTCAAGGTGATCGCGCTTGTGTTCAATCTGCGGGCCAGCGTGAAGGAAGAGGGAATCGGCCTCGACGTCACCCAACATGGTGAAGAAGCGTACAGCAGGGGCGAGGGCGCGATTCTCGTCCACGCGGACCGGAGCTGAAGATGAAACTCGTCATCGCGATCGTTCGACCGGAAAAACTCAACGAAGTGCTCGAGGCGCTTTATCGCGCCGAAGTCACAGGTCTCACCATCAGCAGAGTGCGCGGCCACGGCGGAGAGACCGAGCAAGTGGAGACGTACCGCGGCATGACGGTGAAAGTCGAGCTGCACGACAAGGTGCGGCTGGAGATCGGAGTCTCGGACTCCTTCGTCGAGCCGACGGTGCGCGCAATTCTCTCCGCCGCCGTCACCGGGGAAGTGGGCGACGGAAAGATCTTCGTGCTTCCAGTCGAGAAGGTCTATCGCATTCGTACCGGCGAAGAGGATCGCTCGGCTGTTACGCCCGTGACTACAGAGGAAAGCGGAGTCTAGTCGCGGCGAAGCTTGAACGCGCAGAACCCGTGCGCGGCAATCGAGCTGAGCGTGACGGATTTGCCGTCCGCCGAAATCGTTCCTCCCGCGCACCCATCCAGCGGGTCCGCGTAAAGCGACTCGAGCCGATACGCGCCGCTGCCAGGCACCGCCGGCGATAGCGTTACGCCGAATCGATCAACCGCCTGCTCCCCAAAATTGAGCGCTATCAGAATGGTCTCGTCGCTCGTCGATCGCACGAAGGCGGCGGTCGCGGCATCACTCGCCGACGCAACGGCCAGCGCGCCACCATTCAGCGCGGAGTGAGCGCTGCGGAAGTGAATGAGGCGGCGATAGTGATTGAGCAGTGAAGCCTGATCGTGATCCTGCGCCGCGACGTTCTTCGTCATCCAGTCGGGCTGCAAACTTTCCCACGCGGTCCCGCCCGTGAAGCCGCCATTCGACTCGGCGCTCCACTGCATTGGCGTGCGGATCGTCTCGTCGGGCTTCGTACCGATCATCCCGATCTCTTCGCCGTAGTAGACAAACGGTAGCCCGGGCAACATGAGCATCGCGCTCGCCGCGACCCTCGCCCTGGCGGCGCCACCGCCAAGCACGGTCATGACGCGCGGCTGATCGTGATTGGTGAGAAATGGCGACCACCGCCCGATTGGAAACGTGACGTTCGCTTCCCAGATCGCTTGGTTAAACGGGGCCGCGCTCCCGGTGCGCGCAGCTTCGACGGTCGCGCCCGCCACCCCAAACGCGAAATACGCATCGAGCTGGTCGGGATAGTACGTGGCGAGAACTTGCGCCGACCCGTCGGACACTTCGCCAATCGTGAACGATCCGGGCGCCTCGCTCTGAATGCTATTCCCGAACTGTCGCAGAACGTCGTGCGTTCCGCGCGTGTGCTGTAGCTGATTGCCCTCCTCCACCAGATACGGAATCGCATCGAAGCGGAACCCGTCCGCGTGCATGTCCTTCAGCCAGTACGCCACGACCTTCTGCATCTCCTGCAGCACCGCCGGTGATCCATAATTGAGATCGGGCATTCCACCCCAGAAGACCCCGTAGTAGTACTCGTCGCGCACCGGCGACTTGTGCCACGCTTCCTGCCCCCACGGTCCGGGTTGATTCGGATTTGCGCTCGACCAGCGATAAAAGCTCCGGTATGGACTCGCCGGGTCGTGAAGCGCTGATTGGAAAAAAGGATGCTCGCTCGATGAGTGGTTCGGCACGAAATCCACTATGACATGAATCCCTCGGCGGTGCGCCTCCTGGGCGAGGCTGCGGAAATCCTCGTCGGTGCCGTAGTGTGGATCGACGTGGTAGTAGTCGGTGACGTCGTACCCGTGATAGCTCACGGCTCTCGCGATCGGCATCAGCCAGATGCAATTGGCGCCGAGGCTGGTACTGCTGGCCGCGTTTCCGTCGTTGATATAGTCGAGACGCGAGGTGAGCCCGCGCAAATCTCCAATCCCGTCGCCGTCGGCATCAGCGAAGGAGCGGACGAATACCTCGTAGCAAACGCCGTCGCGCCACCATGCCGTCATTCCGCCTGGCAGACCGGCCCCTTCCGTCGAAAGCGTGCCGTTGGAGCACGCGACCGCGAGTAGAGCAGACAAAGCGATCGCAAATCCTGTGACCTGGCTCGAGCGAACCGTACGTGTCATCCTCGCTTCGGCTAGCGAACGGGGAAGAGCAACGACGGGAAGATCGGGACTCGCGGTGTGTCGGTTGAATCAGGTCGCATCGGCGCCTCGATGTGGTCACCCTTCCCCCTCCCCTTCGATGACCAGACCTCTGAATGTGCCGCCTCACGACGAGCTTCGTTAGCGGCGAAACGGGCGGTCCCGGCTCCTTTGAGGCTGGCGACCATTACCCCCTGGTATTAGTCTCTTCTGCGGTGTCTCGGCCGGTTATCGGTAAACTCCGGGCGGGTCCGCCGCCGAAGCATTGAAATCCACGAGGAGTTCTTTCGTGCGACCCTGGTTCATTTTCCTGGCTGTAATAGCCGTCACCACCGCCTGCTCTCAGGCAAAGCCCGCGCAACCTCCGAGCGTCAAGGTGGTTCGCGATACCGTCACGGTCCGCGACCCCGAGCTGGACAAGCGGGTAACGCGACTCGAGCTGCAGCTGCTGGCACGCGAGGCGCAGATCGAGGATCTTCAGACCCGCCTCGAGGACACGCGAGCCGAAGTCGTACGGGCGATGGCCAAGCTGCAATCGGTGGCGAGCCGCGCGCAGGCCGCATCGGCAATGGCCGAGGCCGAAGTCGCTCTTCAGACGATGAAAGCGGGCGCGTCGACTGAGCCTCCCGAGGCGGCGCAGGTCACGCGACTCGTGCGCCAGAGCGCCACGGAATTCGACAAGGCGAACTATGGGGGCGCGCTCTATCTGGCTAATCAGGCCAAAACGGTCGCGTCGGGGTATCGCGGACGCCTCGGTGTAAGCAAGGAAGGGGCGCGTCCGGGTGAAACGCTGTTCGCGGTGCCCATCAAACTGAAGACGACAAGTCGGGGAAACGTCCGCGAAGGACCCGGCACCAACTTCGCTGTCTCGTTCACCGCGGAGTCGGGCAGCTCGATCATCGGCTACTCGTACGCCGATGAATGGGTTCGCATTAGTGATGACACTGGACGAATGGGGTGGATTCACCAGGCGCTCGTCGCCCGACCCTAGCTGGCTACCCCGTCTTCTTGAGTCTACGCGCGCGCACCGTGCGGTCGCGCCCTTCTCTCTTCGCCTGATATAGAGCTTCGTCGGCGATGGCGATGATCGCCTCCGCGTCGTCCGCGTCCTCGGGGAAACTGGCGACGCCGATGCTCAATGTGATCTTCCGTGCGTTGAACTTCTTGGCCGCCACCCGCGCGCGGATGTGCTCGGCCGTGTCCAGCGCATCGGCGATAGCTGTGTCAGGCAGCACTATTACGAACTCTTCACCGCCGTAACGCGCGCAGCAATCGACCTTGCGCGTCGAATCGCGCATGATCTCCGCGATCATCTGCAGCACTTCGTCGCCGGCCGGGTGCCCGAACGCGTCGTTGTACTGCTTGAAGTGATCGACGTCGCCGACAAGCACTGAGAAGCCGCGCTTCTCCTTCTTGAACCGCGCGACCTCGTCGTCGAGTCGCTTCATCAACGACCGGTGATTCGACAGGCCGGTGAGACTGTCCGTCGTCGAGAGCAGCTCGAGCTCCTCGTTTTTCTTCAGCAGTGTCAAGTTGATGCGATCGAGCTCGAGTCGACCTTCGCGTAGCCGATAAACCATGTGGTTGAACACATCGGTGAGGTAGCCGACTTCGCCACCGCCCGCCGCCGCCGGAAGGTCCACCGCGAGATCTCCAGCCGCGACTTCACCGGCGGCCTTCGTCAGACGGTCGAGCGGCCGCGCAATCAGGCGTCCGAGTCGGTACGCGGATAAGGTCACGGCGATGAGCAGGAACGCGATCACAAGCAGAGCGACGTCGCGGAACCGGCGTACCTGCTGGGACGCCGCTTCGCCCGAGATCTCGGAGATCACAAGCCAGTTTACCTGCGGGACGTACTCGAGAGTGCCGATGACATCTCGGCCGCCAAAGCTTGTGTAGGCGAACGGAGCGCGGGCGCGCTCTTTCAGCTTCTTCATCGTCGATGGCGGGATGGGATTCTTTAGCAGCTGCTCGGAGACTCGGTCTGAGCTGGCTATCGCGGCGCCCTTGGTGTTGACCAGATGGACCGCACCGGTGCTATCCGGCGCAAAGGACCGCAGCAGCATCTGCACGGGCGCGAGATTGAGCTCCGCCGCGAAAGCGCCGAGGATACGTCCATCGGCGCGCTGCGCCGGAACGGCTACGATCAGCTTCGCTCTGCCAGACTTCGGATCCCAGTATGCATCGCCGACGATCTGATTGTCCGATTTCAGAGTCGCCTGCCAGTCCGCCGGGAGAGGGACCTTGGTCACCTCGCTCGCGCTGGTCGCGATGACGTTCCCATCGAGGTCGAGCACCATGAGCTTCTCGAAGTCGCCGAACCGCTCGTGGAGCGAGACGAGGTAGTCACGGAGCCGGCCTTCGGTGGGCGAGCCCGGCGCCTTGCTGGCGCCATGTTCCAGTGTGATCACCACTTCGTCCGATCCGGCGAAAACGCGCAGATCGTAGAGCCGTTCCCTCAGCCAGACACCGGTTGCACGGGCGCTCTGGGCGCTGCTGGAGAGAAGATCTTCATCGATTTTCTTCTCGAGCGCGCGACGATTCTGGGTATAGAAGACGCCGAGCATGGTGCCCGCCGGCAGCAGTGCGGCAGCCATCGCGAACGCGAGAATTCTGCTGCGCAGACTCTCGAGGCGCGGGAAGGGAAGTGGAAATTTATGACGCGCGCGAGGCGTGGTTTGAGCCGCGCTCTGAGGAGTGTTCATGGTTCCGGGTTCTGATGTCGGGAAGGGCATCGTCTATAGACGATTGACCTCTCGCTGGGCCACCGAGCTCGAGGCCAGGTGAGCGCGAAGCGCAATCATTTGACTAAAACCCGCTCCTAGAATGACTAAACCCGCCCCTAGAAAACTTTTGGCGGGCCATGCTCACAAACATGATGCGCTTTCGGAATCGGGTGAATCAGGTAACTACTGACTCAGCAATGCTTTACGATAGGTCCATTCAAGTTCAACGCTCATCGATCACGATGCCGAGGATTGGGATCCTCATTACTTGCCCTCCAGAGTGAAGATCTGCTCAACAGGGCAATCGAAAACCCGCGCGAAGTTGAGCGCCAGCACCAAACTCGGCACGTAGCGGTCGCGCTCGTATGATCACGAATTTTCCCGCTAGCGGCAAGCAATCTTGCGCGAAACGCGGTGCTCCGTCTAACCGCTTGTCCCGTAGCCACTTACGTTCTCTGAGCGCAATTGATTTTTCGTCCGCCGAGCGGTACATTTCTGACTACTTCTACCGGAGGCTTTTTTGTCCTCCCACCCCGCCTCCGAACCCAGTAGCCACCACCGGATTTAATGACGGCTCCGAACAACAGAGAGCGCATCCTCCCGCGCCTCATTCACGAAGAAATCAAAGAATCGTTCATCAACTATTCGATGAGCGTCATCGTCTCTCGCGCACTTCCGGATGTGCGCGATGGACTCAAGCCGGTGCACCGCCGCGTGCTCTACGCCATGAACGAGCTCGGACTCGTTCCTGGCCGCCCCTACAAGAAGTCCGCGACCGTCGTCGGCGACGTGCTCGGCAAATACCACCCGCACGGCGACAGCTCGGTCTACGACGCACTCGTGCGCATGGTGCAGGACTTCTCGCTCCGCTACCCGCTGGTCGATGGACAGGGAAACTTCGGTAGCGTCGATGGAGATCCGGCCGCGGCCTACCGCTACACCGAAGCACGCCTCACTCGCGCCGCGATGGAGATGCTGGCAGACATCGACAAGAACACCGTCGATTTCGCGCCCAACTTCGACGACAGACTGCAGGAGCCGAAAGTTCTTCCATCGGCCATCCCCAACCTCGTCGTCAACGGCTCCTCGGGCATCGCCGTCGGCATGGCGACGAACATTCCGCCCCACAATCTCGGCGAAGTAGTCTCCGCTCTCACCGCGCTGATCGACAATCCGGAGCTCACACCCGGCGATATCAGAAAACTGATCAAGGGTCCCGACTTCCCGACCGGCGGCTACATCTACGGCCGCGCCGGAATCAAGGATTACCAGGAAACGGGCCGAGGCCGCATCATCATGCGCGCCCGCGCCGTGATCGAGGAGAAGGAATCCTCGAACAAGTCCCAGATCGTGGTCACCGAGCTTCCCTACCAGGTCAACAAGGCGAAGCTGATCGCCGACATGGCGGAGCTGGTGAAAGATGCCAAGCTCGAAGGCATCTCAGCGCTCCGCGACGAGTCCGACAAGGACGGCATGCGCGTCGTCATCGAGCTCAAGCGCGATTCGATTCCTCGCGTAGTTCTCAACCAGCTGTACAAGCACACCGTGATGCAGTCGACGTTCGGCGTCATCATGCTGGCGCTCGTGCCCGATTCGCACACGACCCAGCTAGTGCCGAAGGTCATGCCGCTCAAGGAAGTGCTCGAGCACTACCTCACGCACCGGCACCAAGTGGTCGTCCGCCGCACGCAGTTCGAGCTCGACAAGGCGCTCGAGCGCGAGCACATCCTCGAGGGACTCAAGATCGCCGTCGACAACATCGACGCGGTCATCAAGCTCATCCGCGCGGCTCAGGACACGCCAACGGCGAGCATGCAGCTTCAAAAGCGGTTCAAGCTGAGCGAGCGGCAGGCGGAGGCGATCCTCAACATGCGCCTCGCCAAGCTCACTGGCCTGGAGATCGAGAAGCTCGACACCGAGCTCAAGGAAGTCCGTGCGTTCGTCAAGGAGATGCGCGATATCCTCGCGTCCAGGCCGCGCCGGCTCAAGATCATCCGCGACGAGCTGCAGCAGGTCTCAGACAAGTACGCCGACGAGCGCAGATCCGAGATCACGAGCGACGAAGGCGAGTTCACGATCGAGGACCTGATCGCCGAAGAGGACATGGTCATCACCATCTCCCACTCGGGCTACATCAAGCGCACCTCGGTCTCGACGTATCGCAAGCAGCGCCGCGGCGGCCGCGGACTGAGCGGCGCGGGGCTCAAGGACGAGGATTTCATCGAGCATCTCTTCATCGGCTCGACGCACGACTACATCCTGTGCTTCACGGATGACGGCCGCTGCTTCTGGCTCAAGGTTCACGAGGTACCGCAAGCGGGCCGCGCGGCGAAGGGAAAGCCGATCGTCAACCTGATCAACGTCTCACCGGAGACGCAGATCAAGGCGATGGTTCCGGTCCGCGAGTTCTCGGACACACAGTTCCTCCTCTTCTGCACCAGAAACGGCACGGTGAAGAAGAGCGCGCTCTCGCAGTACTCGAACGTCCGTCAGACCGGCATCAAGGCGATCAAGATCGACAAGGACGACGAGCTAATCGACGTGCAGGTGACGAGCGGCTCGAACGACATCGTTCTCGCCACGCGTCATGGCCTCTCGGTGCGTTTCCACGAGCAGGACGTGCGTGAGATGGGCCGAGACACCACGGGCGTCAAAGGCGTGGAGCTTCGCAAGGACGATTCCGTGATCGGAATGGTCGTCGTCAAGCGCGACGCGACGCTGCTCGTGGTCACCGAACGCGGCCTCGGGAAGTGCTCCAACATTGCTGATTACCGGGTGCAGAAGCGCGGCGGGAAGGGCATCATCACAGTCAACAGAACTGAAAAGACAGGTGATGTCGTTGCCCTGATGGAAGTTCTGCCCGCAGATGAGATAATGATCATCACAAAACATGGTGTGATCATCCGCAGTTCCGTCTCTCAGGTGAGAGTAACCGGGCGTATCGCGCAGGGGGTCAAGCTCGTCAACCTCGATGAAGGAGATCTCGTCACAGCCGTCGCCCGGGTCGTCCCCGAAGATGAGGACGAAGGTGCTGAAAACGGCATTCCCGCCACCGAGACCGAGCAGGTCGAGGCCCTCACCGACGAATGAAGATCAAGCGTTCCGACCTGGCGCATGAGCTCGCGGAAATAGAGAAGCTGCGGACGGCACTGCGTAAGGCAGAGTCCGAGGTGCAGCGCCTGCTCGACGAAGCCGCGGCGCGCGGAGCGCTCGTGGACATCCTCCACGACGTCATGGGCTCGCTCTCCATGGGGGAGCTGTTCCACATGCTGGCGCGCCGTCTCGCGCGTGCGCTTAACCTGAGCCACTCGTCCGTCATTTTCGCGAAGTCCGGCGACCGCCTGGGAACCGTCGCCTCGGCGCACGAAGATCCGCAGCTCGAGAATCTCCAGGTCGAGCTCGACAAGTATCCGGAGATCGAAGCCGCCCTCGCGAGCGAGCAGCCGGTTCTCATTCCCGACATCTGGCACTCCGACGCCTACAAGGCGCTGCGCGAGGCGTGGGAGAAGGACGGCAGCGTCATCTCCGTGCGCTCGATCATCGCGCTGCCCTTCCGGCTCGATCTCGATCGCACCGGCGTGTTCCTCCTCCGCCGCACCGCCGAAAAGGCGTCGCTGAACGAAGCTGACGTCGATTTTGCGGAGACCGTGGTCAAGAGCGCCATGAATGCCATGCGTCGCGCGCACATGGTGGAGGTCACGCAGGCCGACAATCTCCGCCTCGAGGCGCTGGCGCGCACCGATCCGCTCACGCAGCTGCTCAACCGCCGGGCGCTGCTCGCACAGCTTGGCACGGAAGTCGAGCGCACGCGCCGCTACAACGCGCCGCTCAGTATCCTGATGATCGACGTCGATGAGTTCAAGGATGTGAACGACACGTTCGGCCATCTCACCGGTGACCAGGTGCTAGTTGAAGTCGCGCTGCTGCTCGCTCGCACCGCGCGCAGCGTCGATTCCGTCGCCCGCTACGGCGGCGACGAGTTCGTGATCGCCGTGCCCGAGACGGGCGAGGCCGGCGCGATTGCGTTTGCGGAGAGACTCCGCGACAAGATCCAGGCGCATGAGTTCGACATCGGAAAGGGCGATCCGCTCCGCCTCACGGTGAGCATCGGCGTCGCCGATTTCCCCGAGCCCAAGATCGAGACGGCGGAAGATCTGCTCGACTGCGCTGACCGCGCGCTCTACCGTGCCAAGGCCGCCGGACGTAATCTGGTGTGTGTCTGAGTAACTTCGATCGGCTCAGGTGAGCCTGTCGGCGGACCACTCTTCACACACCAATGCGAATCCGATCCTCCTCCAACAATCTCGAGATCATCCTCTCCGGCGCGCTGCTCGCGCTCGGTGGGTGCGTCGTCGACTCAGGACAGAAGGAAACCACCGCTGACACGGCGCACCTGGCACCGGTCGTGACCGTAACGCCCGTGAACCGCGGCACTCACGGAATGGCCGAGCGGGTGTTGTGGGCGTTTTCGCCGGACAGTAAGGCGGTTCTCGTAGTGGCTGATCCCGGCGGCGTGGAAAACGAGCCCGTTCCGAATGGGTTTTTCTTCGGCGACGAAGCGCGCGGGTTCCAGACGCAGATGGACAGCGTGTGGGACGTGGCACCGTCGCCCGACTGGAAGTGGATCGGATTCGGGCGCGCGTACACGGTTGTGGCTGGTGGCGGAACCGGAACCGATCTGCTGACGGACGTTTCGCGCCGCACCTCGATCGATACCGCGACGCTCCGCGCCGGTTCGTTCCCCGCGAGCGGGATGTCGCTTGCGCGCGCCGTCGCGCAGCCGGGCGTCATCCACATTCCGGACAATCCGCGCGTGCAGGCGGCGGCCGACAGCGCCGTGCCCAAGCTATTTCCCATCGCCCGCGGCTGGCGCGTTCGCTGGACCACCGACGGCACCACGCTCGCACTCGGCAACAGTCCCGCGCGCGCGCTGGACAACGAGCCGAGTCAGACGTGGTCGGCGCTCGATCCGGCGACGGGCGCGCTGCACGGGACGCTGCCGTCGAGCGCGAAGCTAGCCGATGTAAAGTTCACCGGCGGCCCGACGCTTGACCGCTCGCTGCCGATCGACATGAATCAGTCCCCGCCGATTCAAATCCAGCGTGGAAATCAGACTTTCAACATTCAGAGCGAGCGGGGGGTCATCACGCTGGTCGAGACCACGCCGGGTGCCGCGACCAGGGTGCCCCCGCGCGTTGTCGGCGCGGGCATCGCTCTCGCCGCGACTGCTGGTGGGCGCTACATAATCGCGCTCGCGCCGCGGAGCAAGTCCGATCCGAACGAGTCGGCGGTTGAGCCGGTCGTTTACACGGTCACCTGGTAGTGGATGCCGGTCGCGTCGCGAAAGCCAGTACTCTACTTCCCGAGTCGGCGCAGCTCCACCAACAGGCAGTAATCCTGGACTACGTCTATACCCGCGCGTGCAAGCTGCTCCGCGGCAGCGTCGTTTCTGATTCCGAGCTGAAACCAGACTGACTTGGGCTTCTTGGCGATGATGTCGTCGACGTGCGACGGGATGTGGTTGGGACGGCGGAAGACGTTGACCATGTCGATGTCGCCCGGAATGTCGGCGATTTTCCGGTAGACTTTCTTCCCCATCATCTCGGTGAGATCCTTGTAGTAAACCGGAACCGGGACGATCTCGTATCCAGCGCGCTCCGCGTACTCGGGGACGTAGTGCGCCGGCTGGTCGGCATCGGGCTTGATGCCGAGCACGGCGATGCGATGCGTGTTCTCCAGCAGGTCTTTTATCTGCGCCGGCGATTCGATCAGGTGATCTCGCCAGTTCGCGCCGTCAGTCTGTGCGGTCATGGTCTCTTCGATTTGCCGGCTCATTTTACTTTCGACAATTCGCCGGATTGGGAAGCTCACCGCGCGGGGTAACGGGAAGCACGTTGCCCCGGTAAATTGCAAGAGCGAGTCCAGCTCAAAAATTTCTGGAGATCCACACGTAATGCGAATGTTAGTTCTTGGCGCCGGGCTGCAGGGCTCCGCGTGCGCGTATGATTTGCTGCAGAATCCCGAAGTAAAGGAAGTTCGCCTCGCCGATCTGCACACCGGCCACCTTCCGCAATTCCTCGCGCCGTACTCCGGCGAGCGCCTGATCTTCACGCCGCTCGACGTGCGCGACAAGGAAGCCGTGCTCGCGCTGATGCGACAATCCGACGCGGCGATGAGCGCGATCCCGTACTACTTCAATTTCGAGCTCGCCGAGCTTGCCGTCGAAGCTGGCGTGCACTTCTCGGATCTGGGTGGAAATACCGAGATCGTGGTCAAGCAGAAGACGCTGGACGCGGCCGCGAAGAAGAAGGGAATCACGATCATTCCCGACTGTGGTCTGGCGCCGGGAATGGTCAACATCCTGGCGGAGCACGCGATCCGGCAGCTCGACACGGTCGACACGGTTCGCATTTTCGTCGGCGGACTGCCGCAGCGTCCCGAGCCGCCGCTCAACTATCAGATCGTCTATTCACTCGAAGGAGTGCTCGACTATTACACGACGCTCTCGTGGGTGCTGCGCAAAGGCAAGCGCACGCAGGTAAAAGCGCTGTCGGAGCTCGAGGTCGTCAACTTCGGCGGATCGCTGGGCGAGCTCGAAGGATTTCACACGGCGGGCGGCCTTTCGACGATGCCGTCGCGCTATGAAGGAAAGATTGCGACGATGGAGTACAAGACGCTCCGCTATCCTGGCCATGCGCGCATTATGGAAGCGATTCGAGAGCTGGGCCTACTCGACTTGAACCCGGTCGACGTGAAGGGAGTCAAAGTCGTTCCGCGGGATCTCGTCGTCGCCGCGATGGGTCCGCGTCTCACCAAGCCGAACGCGTACGATCTCGTCGCGCTGCGCGTCTACGCCGAAGGCACGAAGGACGGAAAGCCGAAGCGGATCGGGTGGGAGATGGTGGATTACTACGACGAGGAGAACGGGATCAGCGCGATGGAGCGCTCGACCGGCTACTCGCTCTCGATCACGGGGCAGATGCAGGCGCGCGGAGAGATCGGAAAGGCGGGCGTATTCACTCCCGACGAGGCGGTGCCTGCTGAAAAGTACATCCGGGAGTTGGCCGCGAGAGGGGTGATGATCAGGGAGATGCGGTGACGGGCTAGGAACTACATCTACAAACTAAACGGGATGCGAGGTTTCAGTAGCGTAGTTTGCCAGGTATTAGGTCAGGACGCCCCGACGTCACTCGGTAGCATTATGGCACAGGCATCAGCCTGTACCGTGAAGCGCGCCGGTAGAGTCGGGGCGTAGTGACTGTTCACTTGATCACTTTGCCACTGACAACTCGTATCCCGTTCAGTTGTAGTTGTTTATTGGGATCAGTGTTCAGCGAGCACGTAGATAGCGGTGAGCGCGAGCAGAAAGTACGGCACGAGCGCAGCGGCGCCGGCGTAGTCTTTTGAAACACGCTGACCGAAGAAAAGCGCAATAATGTTGATGCCCGCGATCACCGCCCCGAAAAATGCCACCATGGAATCGTGGGTCAGAAGCAGCAGCGCGCAACCGACCGCGCTCAGTGCACCGGCAGACACCTCGAGGATCGTAATGACGATGAGCATCGGGCCGACCGTGCCGGCAAGCGGGCTGCCCGCGAAATGCCCATCGAGGTACGTGCGATTTCCCCTCCGATCCACGACCTTGTCTATCCCCGACTGAAGAAACAGCACCGCGAGAAAAGCGGAGACGAGGATCTGAAGGATATACGATGCCGCGTCGGGCGAGTAGACACTTGGCATTGAGCTATTGTAGCATGATCGGGCGGGCACTGTCCAATCCGGAAACGACACATGACGAGACGCGACCCATCGATGCAAACCTTCGCGCTTATGGCGCTGGTCCTCGCCTGCCGGCCGGGAATGCCCGCGCCGCGCGCTGAGATCGAAGCGTCACAACAGCTTGTGGTAGTGATCACTCCCAGCTGGACATCGACCGTCGGCACGATGACCCGTTTCGAGCGCGCGGCCCCAAACTCCGCCTGGATCCGCCTCGAGTCTCCGATTCCGCTCGTGGTCGGCCGCACCGGGGTCGCGTGGGGCGTGGGCTTCGACGACGTATCCACCGAAGGTCCGCACAAGCACGAAGGGGATGGAAAAGCTCCAGCCGGTATTTTCCCGCTCGACATGGCCTTTGGATTTGCGCCCCGCGACTCGATGCGGAGCGTGCTGTTGCCCTACGCGCAATTGCTTCCCACCACCGACTGCGTCGACGATACTACTTCTGCCCATTACAACACGGTTGTCGACAGAGCAGCGGTCTCTCTCGTCGAATGGAACAGCGCTGAGCAGATGCGGCAGGTGCCCCAGTACGAGATCGGAGTGATCGTCGGGTACAACGCGTCACCGCCGGTCAAAGGCCGCGGCTCCTGCATCTTCCTCCACATCTGGACCGGTCCGGATTCGCACACCGCTGGATGTACCGCGTTCGACGAAGCGAAGCTGCGCGAAGTGATGCTGTGGCTCGACCCGCACAAACGGCCTCTACTGGTGCAGCTCACCGCGGACGAATACAAGAAGCTTCGCGCGAGTTGGAGACTTCCGCCTACATGACGGCGCGAAGTCCGAAGCTCAGCGTTCTTCCCGGCACGACTGTGATGTTGTCAGGCTCGCCGTGTTGCCGGTTGAGAAGATTCTCGCCGCTCAATGTGAGCGAGAGGCCGCGATAAAAGTTCCTGCCCACGCTCGCGCGGAGACGAGTCACGCCGCTGTACTTCAGCCAGTAGTTGCGCAGCTCCTGACCCACCAGCTGCGCATCGGTCTGCGTGGAATTCGAGAACGCTCCGGCGAGCGCGATACGATCGTAATCGATCCAGTCCCACGATCGCGATGCCACCACCGAGCTGGTCCACCCTCCGCCGATCCACGCGGCTGATACGCTTCCCGTCCTCGCCGGCACCTCGAGCATCCTGTCACCGACGCGCAGATCTCCAATGTAACCCCGCGCCACCTGCCTCACTCTGCTGTCGACCGTGGAGAACGTTCCGCTCAGCGCCAGAGAGGCGAGGTTCATATCGCTCTTCAGCTCCCACCCGCGATTCGTGATCTCGCCAACGTTCTGCAACACGTAGGCGATATGCCTTTCCTCCGCAGGGATCGGCTGCTGCGACTGGGGATACCCAGCCGCCGTCGGCGCGGATCCTAGATTGTGGTCGTTCGAAGTCGAGTACGCGACGCGCTGGATGAGTCCCGATGCGAGCTGATCGAAGCGAGTCAATTGCATGCCGAAGGTCTTGCCGACGTAGACATCGATCCCCGTTTCAATCCCCGACTGCTCCTCGGGCGCAAGATTCAGAAGCCGCGCCTGTCCGCGTGGATCGAACCACGCGGTCTCCCGCATCGGCGTCGTCGCGGGACGAATGCCGCGACCAAACGCTGAGCGGAGTTTGACGGTTAGTGGCCCGAAGTCGCGCAACGCGGCGGCGCCAAGCATCGGCAGCACCGAGACGGTGCGATTGCTCCCAAACGCGTCGTTTCGCTCGACGCGAAGTCCGGCCGTGACGTACCCTGCGTCCCGCCAGGACACGTTCGCCTGCGCGACACCCGCGCTCGTCCACCGGCGCACCACCGACGACTCCGTCGAGTCGCTCGTCGTCTGGCTGGAGTCCGTCTCGAGTCGAGAACGGAAGTCGAGCAGCGAATTCTCGCCTGCGAACGTCAGCGTCGTCGCGAGATTCTCCGCGTCACCGAGCCTGGCGACGCTGCTCACCCGAAGCGTCGCCAGATTCGCGTTCCCGCCCGCCGTGCCGAGATCGGGCCCGGATGCAGAGGGAAGGGGCGTATGATAGTCGGCAAGATTCGACAATCTGCTTCCATCGAATCCGGCGACTATCGCGTGCGTCCAGCGCTCGCTCTGAATGATCGTGGCGCTGCTGCCGAGTGTGTACTCGCGCACGGATTGCGGTATCACCTGCCCTGCCCGAGTGGCGCTCACCGAATCCCGAAAGAGCGGACTCGACGGATCGGCCGACTCGCTCACGAACATTCTTGCCATCCCGGTCGCGATCAACCTGGACCGCACCACGCGGAATCCGGCGCTACCCGTCGTGTGGCGCGCAAACGCGCCGGGCAGATACTCTCCCACTCCACCGGACGTGAAGCTCGCGCTCCCCGACTGCGCGCCCGACCCTTCGCGAACCGTGACCGCGTGATCCTGCGTGATAGCCGCGCGGGGCACGTACGCGCTCGACGCCGCGCCCACCGCCGATCGCGCCACGGTGCTCGGACCGCCGTTCGATCCATCGTGCCGAGTAACAATGTTGATCACGCCGCTGATCGCGTCGGTTCCGTAAAGCGCCGCACCCTGAGGACCGCGAATCACTTCGATGCGCTCGACGGTCTCGGGAGTGAACTGCGTTATCAACAGTGGATTGGCCAGCTCGATTCCATCCACATAGATCTTCGGATAGCTGGACCCGAATGAGCTGGTCCCTCGAATACTCCCGTAGTGCGCGACCAGTGATGTCGGCGCGCTCTGCCAGACCCAGAGCCCCGGCACCAAATCGCTCAACGCCTGCGCCAGATTCCCCTCGGCGTAGCTGGAGAGCTGAGCGCCGCTGATGACGTTCATCGCGACGGTGAGCCGGCGGGCGGGCGCCTCGATCGCGCCGCCCGTCACGACGATCCGGTCGAGGACGCGCGGCACGCGCTCGCGTTGTTCAGCGGTGCCCGGTGCCTCCGAGGGCGCGAGCACGACGTGCTCGCCGCCGGCTGAAATTGGCAGGACCGGGGTTCCGCGGAGCAACAGTCCGAGCGCCTCGCCGAGCGGAATCGAATCGAACGAAGCGCAGACTCTACTGTCCAGCGGGATGGCTTCCGAAGCGTAGGAGAGCCGGATGCGTGCGTCCGCCGAGAGGCGATCTAGCGCATCGCGCAGCGAGATATCGCGCACATGGAGCGAGACACGCCGGTCGAGTGGCGCATTCCAGGTAGGCAGCGACGCCAGAAGCGCGCTGGATGAGGAGCACGACTGGGCGCGCGCGGACGACGCGACCAGTGTGAGCGCGGTAACGAGCAATACGATTGTGCGCCGAGCGCGCGATCGCCTGCCGGCCACAAAGCGGTCGGCGCTAGGGCCGAGCTCCAGACGCGGTTGCCCGGTGAAGTATCGCGACGTTTCCCTGCCGCTCGATGCGGGCACCGAGCGAAAGGGCGATGACATTGAGAACTCGGTCAACCGGCTCACCAGAAAAAGATGCGGTCAGGTGAAGATTCGCCAGCGATGAATCCGCCACCCGTAGCCTTACTCCGTACCATCGGTAAAGTTCTGCACCTACAAGAATGAGCGGTGCGTCGCGGAAGACAAGGCGCCCCTGAGTCCAAGCCAGGTCGTCGTCGGAAACAGCTGATCTTTCCACGACGACTATACCCTTCGTATCTACGGTGGCGCGATCGCGCGCGTTGAGAACCGCGGCGGCGTTGGGATCCTGATCCGCGGCTCCGATGGACACAGACCCCGAATCCACGGCCAGCCGCGTTCCGGCGCTGTCATCGCTCTCGACGGAGAAGGCGGTTCCGACATCCTGTATCCTGATTTCCCCGGCCTTGACGGTGAATGGGTGCGCCGGATCGTGCACTACGCTGAAGTAGGCGACTCCGTCGAGGGTCACCAGGCGGTCACCGTCCTGATCTCCGAAAAAGACCACCAGGCGGCTGGTCGGACCAAGGAGAACCTTGGTTCCATCTTTCAGCAGGACCTGCCGGCGCTCCCCGACCGAAGTGGCAAACGTCTGACCGGCCATATTGCCGCGCGATCCGATGTTCTGCCAAAGCATTGTCCCACCGAAGATGATGATCGCTGCTGCCGCTACTCTCAGCAGCGCCATGAAGCTCCGATCAGTCCCGGCCACCGCGATGCGGGGCGCGAGCGGGATCACCTTCGGCTCGTTGATGCGCGACTTCACGTGATTCAGCGCGCTCTCGACATTGATGTCGGATGAATCCTCGCGCGATACGTTGGCGAGGACGGACTCGAGCAGTCGTACCACCTTGACGAGATGGGGATCAGTTTCGACCCATCCCCTTGTCGCCTCGGCCTCACCGGAGCCAGCTTCACCGGTGAGGTAGCGTGCGATACGCTCCCACTCGTCTGGGCTGATGTTGGCGGAACCCTCGTCAGGTTTCGACATATTCATTAATAAGACAGACACCTGAACCGGGCGCTACCCTACTTGGATACGAACCACGCGAGTGAGCGGGATCTGCAGGAGCGCATCCGGGCCGGAGACGAGAGTGCGTTCGATTCCGTTTTCCGCACGCACTACGCCCACCTCGTGCGAATGGCTCAGTCGGTCGTTCGGGAGCCCGCCCTGGCCGAGGAGATAGCGCAGGAGGTCATGCTCGAGTTGTGGCGCCGCCGCGAGTCGCTGCAGGTGGAGCAAACCTTTCGCGCCTATCTCATTCGGTCCACGCGAAATCGGGCGCTCAACCACATTCGGCACCAGCGGATCGTCGAGCGCGAGGCTGCGGCCGCGGCAGTCGACCCTCCGAGCTCGCCATCAGCGGAAGACGAGGTCCTCGGTGTGGAGCTGGAGCGGGCGGTGCGCGACGCGATAGATGGCCTGCCCGAAAACTGCCGTGAAGTGTTCCAACTGAGCCGCGAACAGGGGCTCAAGTACGCCGAGATTGCGACCGCGCTGGAGATCTCCGTCAAGACGGTGGAGAAGCGCATGGGGCACGCCCTTGCCGAGCTGCGCCAACGTCTGGCGCCCTGGCTGCCGAGCGGAACGGGGCAAAGGGGGCGGAAGACTCCCGTATAGGGAATGCTCCGGCTCGCGTGTCTTTCTTTCCGGAACCCATCGCGCGTGGGGCAACCGCGCACAGTCACTTTTTGGAGACACACTATGCAGAGCCCACTCAAAATTGTTTTCTTAGCCGGCGCCGCTGTGCTCATCGTGGCGTGCGCGACCGACAATTCCACTTCACCCCTCGCCTCGTCGCAGGCGGCTGCGGCACTTGTCTCGGCGCCGCTCACTTTCGATCAGGTGAATAGCAGCTTCGTGGGAAGCTCGGATGCCAACAATGGCTTCACGCCCTTTGTCGCTGGCGGGGGCGATCAGAATCGTTGGGGTCCGGGCTGGCGCGGATTCATGGGAGGAGGAATCGGCGAGGCATTTATCGGCGGGATTGGATTCGGACCCGGATTTGGCAGAGGTCCGTTCGGAGACTGGCACGATTCGGACGACGACTGCGTGTTCTCCACTATCACTACTCGCCTCGAGTGCACGGCCGTCAACCACCGCGGACTCACCATAACTCGCTCGTTCTCGTTCCTCGACGCAGCGGGCGCGGTCCAGCAGGCGTTCGATAACCAGACCACCGATACCGTCAACGCGAAGACCAGTGTCAGCGGGACG
>JADGQV010000097.1 GCA_017881465.1 Gemmatimonadaceae bacterium | reverse complement strand
CGAGTGAGCGGCGTGTTGGTCATCGTCGTAAGGCGCCGCGCGTCGTCGTAGCTGATAACCTCCGTCGCCGCGCTCCGGCGCCACCGATAGCCGTAGAGAGGAAATGCCGCGACGATCCTGGCCGCTCCGACTTCCGCCACGCGCGTGCCGAGGTTGCGGTTGACCCAGTCCAGAGCCGCGATTGGACCAGGCGGAGAGGTGGCCCAGTGCTGGTCGTACAGTACCGGCATGATGAGATCCGCGGACTGCAAGAGAAGCGCGGCGGGATAGGCGGCGGTGTCGCCCGCCGGAACCGCGATGACGACAGTGGAGACGCCGTGCGCGCGCACGGAATCGGCCACCGCCTTCGTGACGGTCAGCAGCTGGTCCAGATCGCGGGGCGTCATTCCTTCGAAGTCGATCACGACTCCGTGATATCCGCCCGAGTCGATGAGAGACGCGATCGCTCCCGCGGTCAGCGCCGATACCTGCGTGTTGTCGCCGAGTCCACGGATTACCTCGGGATGAAAGCGACTGCCGAAGTAGGTGGTGATGAGCGCCATCGCGCGCGGCGCAACAACCGGCTGCTTCCCGATCCTGTCCGGATAAAGCTGGACGGGGCGAAAGCTGGTAGTGTCGATCGCGATCCAGCCGGTGATGACTCGCTCGAGGCTCGAGCCGTGCGCCTCGACAGATGTATCGCTATGACGGTCCCACGGTCCGGTGAAACCCCAATACGCCGGCGGCACGCGCGGCTGCGAGGGAAGATGCGCGCATCCGGCGAAAATTATCAGCATCGCGGCGCAGCGAAGTGGCGAGCGATTCATTGGCGCGCCCGCGGTCCTTGTGTCGGAGCGGTCGACGCCGCAAACTCCGGCCTCATGAGACATCTCTCAACCTACTTTGCGGTTGTCGCGCTCGCACCAGCGGTGCTCGAAGCGCAGGGATCCGCGGATCTCGTTCTCACCAACGGAAGAATCTACACAGTCGACAACGCGCGGCCGCACGCTTCCGCTCTCGCGATTCGCGGCGGGCGCGTCCTCTTCGTCGGGTCCGACGCCGAGGCGAGGGTGCTCGCCGGTCCGTCCACGCTGGTCATCGACCTGCATGGCGCCACCGTCGTTCCGGGAATCGTGGACGCCCACGCCCACTTGCTCGGGCTCGGGAATACGCTGCAGCGCGCAAATCTCGTCGGATCGACGTCGTACGACGAGGTGATTGCTCGCGTCAAAGCGTGGGCAAAGGATGTGAAGCCGGGCGCATGGATCCAGGGCAGGGGCTGGGACCAGAACCTTTGGCCCACCAGGGAATTTCCGACGCACGAGGAGCTTACGAGCGCATTCCCGAACAATCCGGTGGTGCTCACCCGCATCGACGGTCACGCCCTGCTCGCGAACGCGAAAGCGATGGAGCTGGCGCACGTCACCGCAGCGACCGCCGATACCTCGGGCGGACGGATCGTGAGGCTTGCCTCCGGCGCGCCGTCAGGCGTCTTCGTCGACAATGCGAAAAGCCTGATCGACCGCGCAATCCCCACCGAGACCCGCGCCGACAATCGAAAAGCGATCCTCGCCGCGATCGCCGAGGCCAACCGCTGGGGACTGACAGGGATCCACGATCCGGGAGAAGACGCGGAGACTATCGGCATCTACGAGGAGCTTGCAAAAGCGGGGAAATACAACCTGCGCAACTACGTGATGCTGAGCGATCCGGGCGAGCCCGGGTCGGCGGCGACGCTTCGAAACCCGTACATCCAGCGTGGGCCGCAGAGCGCGCTGTACGACGGACACCTTTGGATTCGGGCGATCAAGCTCTACGCCGACGGCGCCCTCGGCTCGCGTGGTGCAGCTCTGCTAGCGCCCTACAGCGACGAGCCTTCCAACTCCGGACTGCTCCTCTCCAAGCCCGAGCACATCGAGGCCTGGGCCGAGACCGCGCTCCGACGCGGTTTCCAGGTGAACGTGCACGCGATCGGAGATCGCGGCAATCGCATCGTGCTCGACGCCTTCGACTCGGCGCTGAAGAAAGTTCCGAAAGCCGATCACCGCTTTCGGATCGAGCACGCGCAGGTGCTGAGCCCGGAGGACATCCCGCGCTTTGCCAGGCTCGGCGTGATCCCCTCGATGCAGGCGACGCATCAGACGAGCGACATGCGCTGGGCCGAAGCTCGCGTGGGGCCCCAGCGAATTCGTGGAGCGTATGCGTGGAGATCCCTCCTCAACACCGGCGTGGTGATTCCGAACGGGACCGACTTTCCCGTCGAAGAAGTGAACCCCCTTCTCACCTTTCACGCTGCCGTTACTCGGCAGGATCCTTCCAACTTGCCGGCCGGGGGCTGGTATCCCGAGCAGAAGATGACGCGCGAAGAAGCTCTTCAGTCCATGACGATCTGGCCCGCCTACGCGGGGTTCCAGGAATCGATCCTGGGCTCGCTCACCCCCGGCAAATACGCAGATTTCGTCATTCTGGACCGCGACATCATGCACATACCCGACACCGAAATCCTGGGGACTCGAGTAATTTCCACCTGGATCGGAGGAAAGCGCGTGTACGAGGCGAAGTAGCGCGGCACATCGCTTGCCCCTTTCATCAAGCGAACTTCCACTTCGGCTCGACATAAATGCTCCGCCGGGTTTTCGGCTTTTCAATAATTTCCTTTGTTGCCCTCGCGTGCTCGCACGACGAGACCGCCTCAGCGCATGCCAGAAACCGCCCGCGCTCTTCTGAGAACGGCGTTGCTCCGCGGCCGGCGGTCATCGCGCCAGCAGCGCAACCGTACAAGATCGTTCCCGTCGCCGGCGGCGGCACGATCGCGGGGACCGTCGACTTCGAAGGAACGGCGCCAGTAGCCGAGGTCGTCCGCCCGTCGGCGGATCAGAAGGTGTGCGGCAACTTGGTCGTGGAGAAGAACGTCACTCTCTCCGGGACGCGCGTCGGCGGAGCCGTCGTCTGGCTGACCGACATCCGGAGCGGCAAGGCGTTCCCGCTCGAGCGCCGCTTTGACCTGACGAACGACGGCTGTACGCTCGACCCGTTCGTGCAGGTGATCTCGACAAACAGCACGCTGAACGTCGGCAACGATGACAGGACGCTGCACACCAACCGCTTCATCAATGTCGGTACCGGCGCGATCGCGGCTGTGGCGCCGTTCAACGACGATGGAGAGGTAGTCCCGGTCGATCGGCTCAAAGAGGCCGCCGAGATCGAGGTCGTGTGCGAGCAGCATCCGTGGACTCACGCCTGGATCGCGGTGCTGGATCATCCCTACTACGCACAGACAGCCGCGAACGGGACATTCAGCATCGACGGCATTCCACCCGGCAGATACCGCGTTCGCGCCTGGCATCCGAGCCTCGGATACGCGGATGACAGCGTGACGGTCGGGGAAGGGCTGCAGGCGAACGTCGCTTTCCGGATCCGGCGGGCCGTGCCCGCCGTGCCCACGCCGCCGGCGGCCGAGAGTGCACATCCCGCCGCTTCGAGCACGCCCGCGGTTCCGATTCTGCCGACGGCTCCCGGTACTCCCATTACGGGACCACCGCCGCCCCGGCAGCGCGACTAGTCCACGCGTTTTTCCCGCAGTTGTTTTTCCTTACCCGACGAGCGCATCCCCCGGCCTGAACTGTCCCCGATACAGACGGGAGTACACTCCTTCCGACGCGAGCAGATCCTGATGCCGACCCTCCTCGACGATCAGGCCGTGATCGATCACGACCAGTCTGTCAGCGCGCAGCACTGTGCTCAGTCGGTGGGCGATGATGAGCGTCGAGCGCTGGCGGAGCAGGTCCTCCATCGCCTCCTCGACCAGCCTCTCACTCTCGGTGTCCAGACTGGATGTCGCCTCGTCGAGAATCACGAGCGCCGGATTCTTCAGGAACACTCTTGCGATCGCGATCCGCTGACGCTGACCGCCCGAGAGCTTGACGCCCCGCTCGCCCACACTCGTGTCGAATCCAGCGGGCAGCCGTTCGATGAACTCGACCGCGTGCGCCGCCTTCGCCGCGGCGCGGATCGATTCCTCGCTCGGGCGCGATCCATCCGCGCCGATTGCCGCGTAGGCGATGTTCTCGCGGATCGTGCCGCTGAAGAGCGTCGGCTCCTGAGGCACGATCCCGATCGCGCCGCGGAGCTCTGTCAGCGAGAGATCGCGGATGTCGATTCCGTCGAACGTGATCCGACCCGACGCAACGTCCCAGAATCGCGGCAGCAGCGACGCGACCGTCGTCTTGCCGGCCCCGCTCGGACCGACCAGCGCCACCACTTCGCCCGCGCCGATCCTGAGTGAGACACCGTGCAGCACTTCCGGCAGCGCCGGATTGTAGTTGAACGTGACGTTGTCCACGACGATTTCGCCGCGCAGCGGACGCGGAAGCTTGAGCGGCCTCGCCGGATCCTTCACGGAAGACACCGTCTCGAGCAGGTCGAACACGCGTCGCGCGGCTCCAACCGCTTCCTGATACGCGCCGAAGAGTGAGGCGAGTGAGGCAACCGCTCCCGCTACGTAAAGGGCGTACAGAAGAAAGGAGACGAGAGCGCCGGCCGTGAGATTTCCCGCCAGCACCTGGCGTCCGCCCTGCCACAGCACGGCGACGACGCCGCCGAATCCGCAGAAGGTGAGAATGCCGAAGAACGCTCCGCGAATTTTCGCGCGCTGGATGGCGGCGTCGATCACCTGATGAAGGTGCGCGCCGTATCTGCGCACTTCCTCCCATTCCGCCGTGTAGCTCTGAACCGTCCGGATCTGCGAGAACGCTTCATCCGCGGTGCCCGTCGCCTCGGCGATCCGGTCTTGCACGCCGGTGCTGGCTTTCCGCAGGGCGCGTCCAAAAACCACGGCCGCTCCGACCACGAGCGGCACGACCGCCAGTGTCGTCGCCGTGAGGCGGCTGTCTGTAATGGTCAGCAGTATGATGCCGCCGATCAGGAACAGCGTCTGCCGCGCGAACTCAGAGAGGTTGTAGCTCAGAACGGTTTGCAGCACCGTCGTGTCGGCCGAGAGGCGGCTGGTGAGCTCGCCGGTTCTGCGCTCGGTGAAAAATCCCGGCGACAGCCTGACTAGGTGCGCGAACAGATCCTCGCGGAGCTGCGCGATCACCAGCTCCGACGTCGCCGTCAGGAAATAGACCTGTACGAAGTTGAGCGCCGCCTGAATCGCGAACAGAACCAGCAGTCCGAGCGCAATCTTGTTGAGAAGGCTGGCGTCCGCCGAGATGAACGCGGCGTCCAGCAGGTGACGCACGATCTGGGGGAATGCCAGCGCGATGCTGGCGCTCGCGAGCAGACACACGAACGCCACGATCAATCGCCACATGTACGGGCGTATTCTCGGAAGCAGTCGTCCGAGCGGGAGAGGCGATGAGACCGGCGGCTGCGCGCGCGGCGTGGGACGCTGCGCGGAGACCGCGAATGGAGGTGGCGCCGTCACGCTCCCAAAACCTTGCGGTCGATCACCATCGCCAGAAAGAGGAGCGCGAGGTAGAGCAGCGAAAACTTGTACACCCACCACGCCGGTTTCGTCCAGTCGGCGCTCCGGCTGACGCCAATGACTCCCGCCAGTAAAATCACGCCGAGTACGAGGGCCGAGACGAAATAGATGATGCCGAACGCACCGAAGGTGAATGGCAGCAGCGTGAGCGCGATGAGAATGACGTTGTACCACAGCATCTGCCGCATCGTCTCGCGCTCACCCCACACGAGTGGCGCCATCGGAATTCCCGCCCGCCCGTAGTCTTTCTGCTTGAGCAGCGCGAGCGCCCAGAAGTGGGGCGGCGTCCAGTAGAAGATGATGAGAAAGAGATAGACCGCGGTCAGGTCGATCGTGCCCGTCATGGAGGCCCATCCAACGAGCGGCGGAAATGCCCCAGCGGCGCCCCCGATCACGATGTTCTGCGGCGTCGTTCGCTTGAGCCAGCCGGTATAGACGAAGATGTAGAAGTAGAATCCGCCGAGCGCGAGCAGCGCGGTGAGCACGTTTGTGAATCGGGCGAGCAGAAACGTCGCGGCGGTGGCAAGAGCGACTCCGAATGCGAGCACTGACCTTGGGTCCATGCGTCCGCTCGGAATCGGACGCAGGCGCGTGCGCGACATCTGCGTGTCGATGTCGCGGTCGAGGTACATGTTGACGGCGTTCGCGCCGCCCGCCATGAGGTAGCCGCCAACCGCCACCACGAGCACGAGCAGCCAACCCGGATTCCCGGCGACGAACATCGGCGCGATCGTGGTGACGAGGAGCAGCGAGATGATGCGCGGCTTGGTCAGCATCACCATGTCGCGCAGCAGCGAGGGCTGCGTCTGCTCGCGCGTCGCGAGGTCCATCTAGGTGCTTACCCCTTCGGGCGTGGCGAACTTGCCCCTCGATGGCGACTCGTACACGATCCGCTCGATGTCACTCGTGCCGCGCGTTCCCGCCGCGAGCGCGGCGAGTGCCACGATGGAAATCCAGAGCGCTGTTCCGACGGCCTGATGAAGCGAGCGGAGAGTTGGCGGCAAATACATCTCGACCATCGCCGCCGCCACAAAGACCTGCAGAATCACGATGCCAAGCGCCGTCCAGGCCGCATTGCGGATGGCGCGAGCCTCACCGCGCTTGCGGGCACCGATGACGATTCCGATCAGATGGCCGAGCAGCAGGAACGCGAGTATCCGGTGCGTCACCTGGATGTAGAGTGGAGCGCCGCCCATCGTGATTGCCCTGCACCACGGAAACCCCAGGCAAGCGACCGCCGCGCCGGACGTGTTGGCGGTGAGTGCACCGAATACGAGTATTAGAAACGTGAGTCCCGCGGCCGCAGCGGCCGAGCGCATGGTTCGCTTGTAGCGAGCGGGAACGGTGCCGGCGCCAAAGCCACCGGCGCGCACGACGACGATCACGAGCACGGCCAGCAGCGACATCCCGATCACGAGGTGCGTGACAACCACGAAGGGATTCAGCGCCATCTTGACCGTGACGGCGCCAAAGATCGCGGCGACGATCACGAGCAGAATCGCGAGCAGGGAGGGACGAAGCATGCCGCCCGGTCCGCTCACGCCGGGCTCGCTGCGCTTGAGCCATGCCGCGACAACCAGCGCGATGATCGCGAGCGTCAGCGCGCCGGCTCCGTAGCGGTGCGAGATCTCGACGAGAAGACTCGGCCCGCTGTGGGCGGGCGTGAACGATCCGTAACAATCCGGCCAGTGATCGCCGCAACCCATTCCGGAACCCGTGATCCGTACGATCGCTCCGAACACCACCTGCGCGAACCCGATGACGAGCGCGAGGTAGCCAAGTCTTCTGATGGTCATCATCTCAGCTGCCCGGAGCTGCAGGCGGTACCGAAGGCATTTGCATCGAGTGCCGCATGTCGGAGTGATTCATCGTCTGCGTGTGGCTCTGGCGAGCCTCGATTCTCTGCCAGGTAGCAACCAGCACGGCACAGAGGCCAAGCGCCGGAATGACGGCCCACGCGAGCTCGCCACTTCGTGACGAGGCTGGAACCAGCTCCGATCTGTTCGCGGGCCGCGCCGCAAAGGTGGATCGCAGTATGGCGACTTCGGCAATCACGCATGCAACCGCGGCGATCCAGAAGATTGTCTCAGCCAGAGACTGATTCATTGGTGAGAATTGAAGTGTGCGGGGACGCGCGGCAAAAAATTCGCCGCGCACATAAAGCTACTCGCGAATCCAGGTGCTTTGCACTAGCGTATTCGGATGACCGACCCGATCCTCGCTGATTCTTCCTCGCGATCGGCGACGACGGACTCGACGTTCGCGCGCGCCTCATCTCTTCCACGCCGGCTCGGATTGTGGAGCGCGGTAGCGGTTCTCGTCGGCTCGACGATCGGCTCTGGAATCTTTCGCTCGCCAGCCGGCATCGCGGACAGGCTTCCCGGTCCGCTCCCGCTGCTCGCGATCTGGCTGACCGGCGGTCTCTTCGCGCTCTGCGGCGCGCTGACGCTCGCCGAAGTGGCGGGAGTATTCCCGCGCACCGGCGGAGTCTACGTCTTCATCCGCGAGTCGTGGGGGCGGCTGCCCGCCTTTCTCTTCGGCTGGTCCGAGCTCGTCATCATTCGCGCGGCGGCGCTGGGCGCCATCTCCACCACGTTCTCGGAATACCTGCTTCGCGTTCTCGGCCACGATCCGAGGGTCGAGCCTTATAGCAGGTACGTTCACTACATCGCAGCCGCCGCAATCCTCATGACGGCGACGTTCAACTACGTCGGCATCAGGTGGGGCTCGCTGGTGCAGAACGTCACGACGCTGGCCAAGACGGGGGCGCTGCTCCTCATCATCATCCTCGCTCTCGTGATCGGACTGCCGCAGACGGGTGGTCACTTCACGCCCGCGGTTCCACCGGGAAGCTTTTCGCTCGGGCGCTTTGGGCTCGCGCTCGTGTCGGTGCTCTGGGTCTACGATGGTTGGGCCGACGTCAGCTTCGTCGGCGGGGAGGTGAAGGACCCGGAAAGGAATCTTCCCCGCGTTCTCATCTACGGCACGCTGATAATCATCGCGCTGTATCTGCTGGCGAACCTGGCATATCTCGCCGTGCTCCCCGTTGAGGAGATTCGGCACTCGAAGCTCGTCGCGGCCGATGTCGCCTACAGATTGATGGGGTCAGCGGGCGTGGCCTTCGTCTCGGTTGCCGTGATGATCTCGACCTTTGGAACGCTCAATGGCTCGGTGATGACCGGCTCGCGGGTCCTCTTCGCGATGGCCGCGGACGGTCTGCTCTTCAAGCCGATAGCGAAGGTCGACCGCAGATTCCAGACTCCGGGCGTGGCGATCTGGCTTGGCGCGACGCTGGGGGTGCTCTTCGTCCTCGCGGGGACGTTCGAGCAGCTCGCCGACACCTTCGTGACCGCGATCGTGCCTTTCTATGCCCTGGCGGTCGGCGCTGTCTTCGTCCTCCGCCGCCGGGCCGGCTATCATCCGCCGTTCAGGGTTCCCTTGTATCCCGTGATCCCGGCCCTCTTTATCGTTGCGACCGTGCTCCTCCTCGGCAACGCCATTATCGACCCCGCCAGCCGCGTCCCCACCCTCGCCGTTCTGGGGGTGATTCTGCTCGGCATCCCGATTTTCTTCCTCACCGAACGTTCGAGGCACGAAATCGTGACCCGCTCGTGATTTCTTTTTGCTTGACCACACGAGTTGTCGACACATAGCTTATCCCTTCCTCACAACCTTATTGACCATGCCCCAATATCGTTTGCGCTTTCTCTGTGCTGCCGCGTCAGCACTCCTGATTTCATCCGCGAGTCCGG
>JADGQV010000192.1 GCA_017881465.1 Gemmatimonadaceae bacterium | reverse complement strand
GGGTTTGAGTGCCGGGACTTCTACGGTGATCTTGTCGGTCTCGAGATCGACCAGCGTATCGCCCGCGGCAACGACATCGCCCTCTTTCTTGAGCCACCGAGATACTGTGGCTTCAACGATCGACTCGCCTAGAGGGGGGACCTTTATGGGGAGCATTCAGGCTGATCCGGAGCGGATGGAAATCAAAGTCGGTATCTTCTGGCTGCGGCGCGCAGCCCTTCGAGGCGGCCGCAATTATCACAGCCGTAATTCAATGTTCCGACTGAATATAACGCTCCGATAATCGCGTGCGAGGACTCACCATCTCGGCGCACGGCGGGCTCGACCAGATCGAGTACCGCACCGATCTGCCGAAGCCGGAGCCCCAGCGCGGCGAGATCCGCGTGCGCGTCAAAGCGGCGGCGCTCAACCATCTGGACCTGTTCGTCGTCAGTGGAATGCCGGGGGTCAATATCACCCCGCCCTGGATCCTTGGCGCCGACGCCACCGGAGTCGTCGACGCGATCGGCGACCTGAGCGGAATATCGGACAACAAGCTTAGGGTCGGCGACACCGTCATCGTCAACCCGGGCCTGAGCGATCACACCTGCGAGTATTGCCAGGCCGGCGAGCACTCGCTCTGCGTCCACTTCAAGCTGCTCGGAGAGCACGCGCCCGGAACGCTGGCGGAATACATCGTGATTCCGGCGCGGAACGCGCGCAGCATTCCGAAAAACACGCCGGTCGAGCAGGCGGCGGCGTTCACGCTGTCCACCCTCACCGCGTGGCGAATGGTCGTGACGCGCGCACGCGTCAAGAAAACCGACAACGTTCTGATCTGGGGAATCGGCGGGGGAGTCGCGCTCGCCGCGCTCGAGATCGTGCGCACAATCGGCGCGACGTCGTGGGTCACGTCGCACAGCGACGAGAAGCTGGCGCTGGCGCGTGGATTGGGCGCCGAGAATGTGATCAACTACGCGACGACGGACGTGGGAAAGGAAGTCAGGGCGCGCACGAACAAGCGCGGAGTAGATGTCGTATTCGACACGGTCGGCGAAGCGACGTGGGCGCAATCACTCGGCGCGCTCGGGAGGCGCGGCCGGCTGGTGACATGCGGCGCGACGTCGGGCCCGATCGTTCAGATGGATGTGCGACGGCTCTTCTGGAATCAGTGGGACATCATGGGTTCGACGATGGGAAACGAGTCGGAGTTCGACGCCGTCACGAGTGAGTTCCACGCGGGACGGCTCTTGCCGCTCGTCGATTCGGTGTTCGACATCTCGCAGGGACGGCAGGCATTCGAGCGCCTCCAGAGCGGCCAGCAGTTCGGCAAGATCGTGGTCCGGATTCCGGACTGATGGTGGACGATGATTCCGCGAAAGGCGCAGGCGCAGGCGACGATCCGTCAGCCGACAGAGGCCTGGCGCAGTACAGCGCGAGCGAACTGCAACAGATCCGCGACGAGTTCATTTCCGGCAAAATGCCGCTCTGTCCCCGTTGCAAAGTGGCGATGTCGCGCCGCGAGATTGGCGGCGGGTCCTTCGGCCTGGGCTATGCGCGACAGCGAGATTGGCTGATCTGCGGCAAATGCCGTCGCAGCGCGATCTTCGATATCCAGCGCGGAACCCGAACTTAGAGGGGCGAAATAAGGCGCGTACCCGTATCTTTGCGGAGTATTCCGTTCCCATTCGAGTGTCACGAGACTCGAGCGCAAACCATGCTACGTCCAAACTTCAGCTGATGTCGCTTCGACGCCTCGCAACAATCGGCGGCCTGCTGTCTTTCGCCGCTGCCGACCTTTGTGCCCAGGTCATCGAGCGACCGGTTCCCTTCGACAGCGCGGGGCAGCTGGTCGTAATAACGCCGTACATCGCCGATCGCGCCTCGTTGCGCGCACCGTGGTGGCCCGTCTCGGGCGATTTCACCGAAGCCAGGCTCTACACGGTGAACGACTCGACCTACGTGCTCACGGTTGGGCGCAAGACCGGGGTCGTCGAGCGCTACACAATCACAGCGGCAGATCGGGAAGCTATTCGCGCAATCGTTTCACGACTGCCACGCGACGTGATCACCGCGCGGAACGATGCGCACAATGCGTTCGTCAAGAACCAGACGATTCTCGGCCTCCTTGTATACGGACCCGCGTTCGCCGGCGCCATCGCCGACAACGGCGCGGGCGCAACCGCCGGATATCTCGTCGTCGCCGGCGGATCGTTCTTCGCCGCATCGGAGATTTCGCGAAGAACGTTCATCTCTCGCGCGCAGAGCGACCTCGCATTCAACATGGGTCACAACGGAGCGCTGGCCGGCTGGGCCACGATGTACGTGTTCGACCAGGGCAATCGCACCCAGTCCGCCGGTGCGTTCGTCGGGGGGCTGGCGGGAGCCGCTTTGGGAGTGAGCTTCGGCCGCAACATGACGGAGGCCGACGCGGTCGGATCCGCTTTCGGTTCCGATATGGGCGCGCTCATCGGCTGGGGAACGACAGAGGCAATAAGAGGAAAGGAGACGTGCACCTTCGACCCTGTCTCGTTTGTGGAGACCTGCACGCGCGCACTCTCGAATCGCACCGAGGTGGCGATGATTCTTGCCTCGGGCCTCGTCGGCTATCCGCTCGGCCTGCTCTATCCGCGCAACGCGCGTTATCACGTCACTCCTGGTGACATTCAGACGTTATGGGGCACGGCGATCCTCGGCATGACGACGACCAGCGCATTTCTGGGCGCGAAAAGCAGTGGGCGCGCGCGCGCCGCGACCGCGACGACAGGCGGAGTTCTCGGGATCATCGCCGGTGACAGGTTCCTGGTTCAGCGCTACGACCACAGCCGGACCGACGGGGGACGCGTCGTTCTCGGCACCGTGGCTGGCGGACTGATGGGGGCGGGTGTCGCGACGCTCTTCAACACCGATAATCCGGATCCGCATTTCGTGCTCGGGCTCGCGGCGGCGGGTGGCCTGGCCGGGACTATCATCACGGAGCACTATCTGGACCCCGCCTCCGACGCCGGACCTCCGCGCCTAAGTGTAACTTTTAACCCGGCGAGCCTCGCGATGCTGGCCACGCGCACCCCCGGGAATCACTCCCTACTCAATGTGAGGTTCTAGTGGACACCACGACGACACTCACCTTCGGCGACAGACTGC
>JADGQV010000096.1 GCA_017881465.1 Gemmatimonadaceae bacterium | reverse complement strand
CGTTCAGTCCAGAACCTAGAGCAGCCTCTTCGGTTCCGGCCGCTCGGCTTCCTCGGCGGCGGTGCGGCGCCGCTCGAGCTCCGCGGAAGTCAGTCGCGACTGTGTGTCCGACTCCAGCGGCGGCTGCGTCCCCGAGGTGACTTCGCGCGTCGCCTCGTTGATGTTCTTCTTGAATTCCCTGATACCCTTTCCCATCGAGCCCGCGATCTCGGGGATCCGCTTCGCGCCAAATAGAAGCAGGATCACCACCATGATTATCAACAGCTCGGGGAACCCCAGATTGCCGAACATAGAAGACTCCTAGAAAAGCGAACGCGCTATGAGGTAAGCCACGAGTACACCCAACAGGCTCAAAAGTGACACATCCAGCGCAATTGGGCCAAGGGCAAACTTGAGTATAACCAAATCCACGGGCAGCGGCCCGATGGCGGGGGTCACGCCCGTCGTAAAGAACTCTTTCGCCGCGCCCGGCGGCAGGAACCTGCGGCCTACCTGGGTCAGCAGGCCGCCCGTAATGAACCCCGCCGACAGGACGAGAGCATGGAAGAGCGCGCTTCGCCCGCTATGGCCCCGTGATGGTGGCATTATGAGTGTCTCTCCATGACGTAGGAAATTGACGCTGTGAGCGACCGGCGCGCTACCGTATCGGGCAAATCCGCGAGCGCCTCATGAGCCTTTTCGGCGTACTCCTCACCGCGCTCGCGCGCGTAATCGAACCCGCCATTCTCGTCGACGATCCGAACGACCGAAGCGATGTCTTCGTCGCTCACGGTCTCGCTTTCGAATAGCCCCTCGACTTCCTGGCGCGACGCGGGAGACATCTCGCGGAGCGCGTGAATCAGGGGGAGCGTCACCTTGTGCTCGCGCAGGTCGAGACCCGACGGCTTGCCGGTGGTTTCCTTCTCTTCGCGGTAGTCGAGCAGATCATCGGCGATCTGGAACGCCATTCCGAGATTCTCTCCGAAGTTCCCGAGCGCGTCGCCGTAGCGCCGCGCGCCTGAAAACGCTCCCAGCTCGCACGCGGTTCGCATGAGCGAGGCTGTCTTCGAGCGAATGAGATCGTAGTATTCGCGCTCGGTAAAGCGCAGCGGATCGGTGACCGCGAGCTGCCGCATCTCGCCGAGCGTCATCTCGGTTGACGCCCGCGTCAGCGCCTGGAGCGCCTCGAGATCGCCCAGTCCCACGAGGTGCGTGAGCGCGGTGGAGTAGAGGAAGTCTCCCATGATCACGGAGATCTGGTGGCCGAAGAGCGCGTTGACGGTCGGCATGCCGCGACGCAGCGCCGAGTGATCGACGGCGTCGTCGTGTACGAGCGTCGCGAGGTGAATCAGCTCCAGGGCCGCGGCGAGGGTGACGGCCTGGTCTTCGGGCTCGTCAGCGACCTCGCTCGAGAGTAGGAGAAGAGTCGGGCGGAACAGCTTGCCGCGCATGGCGAGCAGGTGCGCGCTCACCTGGCCGACGAGCGGCATATCGCTGGCGACGATGCGCGCCATCGCTTGCGACACATCGTGGAGCTTGTCGCGGACCGGAAGCTGAATCGCCTGGAGTGTGACTCCACGCGGCGGCGTCATGTTCACTCTGCGTCGGTCCTGGGCTGCGGCCGATCTCATTTCGTGGCGGCCTTGGTCATCTGCTTGAGGCGCTTGCTCACATCGCGGAAGTCGATGTCGATCGCAAACACCCGCTGGTAGTACGCGGCGGCATCGCGTGCCTTCTTGCTCCCCTCGGACGCGAAGCCCAGGAGGTAGAGCACGCCGATCAGATCTTCATCCTCCATGCCGGGCTCGCGCAACGCGCGTCCGAGCACGGTGATGGCGACATCGTGCTCGTTGCGCTCGATGAAGCACTGTCCGAGCGCCTCGTAGGCGCGGATTCGCTGCGTCGCTCCCCGCAGCGCCTTCTGGAACTCGGCGACCGCTTCATCGATGAGGCCCATCTCCTTGTAGGCGACGCCCAGATCGTAGTGGCTGTCGAAATCCTCGTCGTCGACGTTGGCGGCGACGCCGGCTTTGAACTTCTCGAGCATGTCGGTGAAGTCGGCCTGCTCGCCTTCTACGCGACTCTCGTCCTCGGCCGCGACCATGCGTGTGGAGCGCGGACCGCGCTCTTCACGGAGCCAGTCCGCGAGATCGACGAAATTGTCATCGGAGTTTCGCTGCGGCGCGTTTTCTTTCGGAGTTGCCGCGCGCGGAACTTCAGTCGGCGGCGTCGTCTGGCGGGGCGCCGGCTGGGGCGAGGACGTTTTGGGTTTCGTACCGCGGCGCATGAAAGGATTGACCGGCGGACGCTGCGACGGCGGCTCCTCACGGTGGGGAGTCTTGGGCTTCTTCAGTTTCGGGCGCGTCATCCGGAGCGGCTCGACGAGCTTCGGCTTGGTCGGCTTGGGCGCGGGAGCGGGCTTCTGCTGGTGGACTTCGGCTTCTTTGTCCTCTTCGGCGTCGATCTCGAGTGTTTCGAATTCTTGCACTTCAGCCTCGGCCTCGGGCGACACGTTCGCCTCGGCCAGCGCGGCGGCGCTCTTCTCCGGCGCCGGCTCGTGCACGAAGAACCGATCGTCCTCGAGGACATTGAGCCCGGCCAGAGGGTCTTCGTCCAGAAGAGGCTCGCCTAGTCCGGGCTCGACGGGATTCAAGCCGGACTCCGCCGAAATCAGGCCCTCCACGGAGGACGATGGCGGGGCGACTTGGGGATCCATCACGAACGCCGAAGGATCCGCGATGGATTCCAGCCCTTCGAGCGGGGAGACATCCGTGTCGGTGAGCGACAAATCGAACGCCGGCTCGAGATCGCTGACCGAAGAGCGCGTCTCGAGGCCGCTGACCGAAGAACCCGTCTGGAGACCATGAACCTGGTCCGACTCGAGCTCCAGAATCGGCAGCGACTCCGGGGTAGTCGGCTCGAGGTCCGCCAGTGGCTCGATATCAGGCAGTTCCTCGATGTCCGGCAGTTGCTCGAATTCCGGTAACGGCTTTATGTGCTGGGGCGTGCGCGGCCGCGCCGGCGCCTTGGGCGCAAGCGCCGTTCTCTCAAATCCTTCGATCTTGGGCCTGGGCGATGGCGGTGATCCACCGACGTCGAGAAAGACGAGGCCGCCGGATTCTCTCTTGACCGGCGTCTTGGACCGGCGAGGCTCGACACTCGGATCCAGGGTGTGAATTCGCTGCACGGTCGCTTCCGCCTCGGCCGCTCGCCCCTCGGCGTCGAGCGATTCGTGGAGTATCTGCAGCTGCTCGATCGCCTCGGAGCCCTTCCCTGCCTTGGCGAGCTGGTCGGCGAGCATCAGCCGGATGTCGTCCTGTCCGGGGCAAAGATCCGCGAATTCCTGGAGCGCCTTGAAGGCATCGGTTTCGCGGCCCGCGCGGTGCATCCGGTCGGCGTATTCGAGGAAATTCTTTTTGGCGTCGCTGTTGAAGCCCTTCTTGGCCGAGATCTTACCGAGCTTGTAATAGATCTGATGGCGCGCCGGGGCGTGGCGGAGAATCTTGTTGCAAAGCGCGATCGCGTTATTGAGGTAGCCGCCCTCGGTGTAGAGATCCACGGCCTGCTCGTAGTAATTGACGGCCTGGTCGGTCTTGTTCAGGCGCAAATTGAGGTCGCCAACCCGGTTGTAGACGGTTACGTCGCGATCCTCCTGCCCCTCAGTCTGCTCGATGATCTGAAGGTAGACATCGAGTGCCCGATCGTACTGCTTTTTCTGCTCGAATTCGGCAGCCTTTTTTTTCAGCTTGTCGACGTTGGACATTAAGGGCGCCGGGCAAAAAGGACTTACCCGGTAGGCACGGCCTCCGGGGAACGAGCGTTCAAGTTACTTCCGCTTTCATAGGGGTGACAAGGCGCGCCAGCCTTCCACGACCCGACACAAAGACGTGCGCCGTACCAGTATGGCAACTCTCGCACGTCGGCGATTGCGAAGAGCGCGAGATCGGCGGCAAAGCCCGGCGCAATCTGCCCGACCTCTCCCGCAATTCCCACCGCCGCTGCCCCATTCACTGTCGCGGCGATGAGGACTTCCGCGAGGCTCATGCGTAGCTGACTCACACCGAGCGTAAGCATCAATGGAAAGTTAACGGTTGGGGAGGTGCCGGGGTTGAAGTCGCTGGCGAGAGCGACCGCCGCTCCGGCATCGATCAGTGCGCGCGCCGGCGCCTGTTTTGCCTTGCCGAGAAAGAGCATGGTGCCGGGCAGAAGCGTCGCGACTGTGTCAGACTTCGCCAGCGCCTCGATTCCGCTCTCGGAGATTGCGGCGAGATGGTCCGCCGAGACCGCCTTGAGTGAGGCGGCGAGCTCTGCTCCACCGCACGACTCGAGCTCATCAGCATGGATCTTGATGCCGAGTCCGGCTTTGCGCGAGGCTTCGAGGATTCGGCGCGTCTCGTCGATCGTGAACACGCCCGGCTCGCAGAAGGCGTCGGCAAAACGCGCGATGCCCTGCTCGACGACCTTGGGCAAGAGAGTGTTGATCAGGAGATCGATGAACTCGCCGCGCCGCTCTTCGCTCGTGCGGTATTCGTGGGGGATCTCGTGCGCGCCGAGCCAGGTAGGCACGATGCGCATCGGCTGGCGCTCGGCCAGGCGTCCGATCACGCGCAGCGCCTTCAGCTCGTCTTCAATCGAGAGGCCGTAGCCGCTCTTGATTTCGAGAGTGGTCGTTCCGTAAGAGGCCAGCTCCCTCACGCGCGGCACCGCGAGGTTGTAGAGCTCGTCCTCGCTGCGCTCGCGAAAGTCGCGAACCGAAGCGTGGATTCCGCCCCCACGCTTCGCGATCTCCATGTAGTCGAAGCCCTCGGCGCGTAGCTCGTGCTCCTCGAACCTCGGCTTGCCGAACACGGCGTGGGTGTGCGAATCGACCAGACCCGGAGTGAGCACACCGCCGCGGCAATCGACGACTTCGGCGTCCGGATAGGCGTGCTCGAGATCGCTCGCCGAGCCAATCATCGCTATCCGTCCGCTGCTTACGGCGACGGCGGTTTTCTTTAGAATGCCGGCGTCGCGCATCTCCTTTCCCTTTCGCGCTCGGGCGGGTCCGGCGCAGGTGACGATCTGCGCGGCGTTCACGAAAAGGAGATCGCTCAAGCCTCGTCCCTCACGCGGGCGCCGCGAGAACCGGCGGCGCGAGAACCGGCACCGAGCGCGCAGGAGACGCCATCACGTCGCGCACGCGGGATAAGCGGAGCGGAGCCTGCGCCTCGCCACGACAGGCGTAGAAGCAGGCGTTGCAGTTGATCGGCTCGTACTTGCGGAACTCGGTCCAATGGAAATCGGTCGGAAAGTCCGGGCACCGCTTCACTCTGCCGAGGGGGTCGATGTGAATGGTCCGCATTCCGGAGCGGCAGGGCTCGGTGATCTCGCCCCGCACGAACCGAGGAATTTGCTCCAGGTAGTAATCAGAGTTGGTGATGACTCCGCGTGTCTTCCTCTTGAACGCGAGCAGCTCCCGCACCACTTCTTCGAGCTGGCGCGTCTGGTCGCGCTCGATGAGCCCCTCGGTGTTGCCGTTCTTGGTGTCGGTGTAGCAGCTGAAGTTGACCCCACAGCCCAACTCGCGTGCGCGGCGCACGATCGGGAGCAGCTGGTCCAGATTGTCGCGCTTGATCACGGTGTTGAAGCGGATCCCGGTGATCCCGATCTCACGCATGCGTGGAACAGTGCGCATGATCTTTCCGCTCAGTCCCGGCATTCCGCGCGCGCGGTCGTGCCGCTCATCGAGAAAGTCGAGCGAGATGTTGAACTGGTTGATGCCGGCTTTCCAGAGCGAGCGAGCGCGCTCCGGGGAGAGCATCCCGCCGTGCGTGATGAGCGTCATGTACTTGAGGCTGACCGCGCTGTTGACCGCCGCGACCAGCTCCTCGAGGTCGTGTCTCAGCGTCGGCTCGCCACCGGTGAAGGTGATGAGCATGGGATTGAAGAAGCGGGCGGCGTCGGCGAAGGATTTGAGCTCGGTCGATTTCGCCGCCGCATCCGTCTTCCAGTAGTCGCAGAACCCGCAGCGCGCGTTGCAGCGCATCGTCACTTCGAAGTGGACGAGGACCGGACGCCGCGTGGCGGTGAGATACGCGTACTTTGCCAGGAAGATCGGTACGTGCCAGGGCTTGAACTCACTGGTGAGCATGTCAGCCGATCATCGGGAGATGCAGGCCGTGCTTGCGCGCGGTCTTGATCGCTTCCTCGTAGCCCGCATCCGCGTGTCGCGCGACACCGATGCCCGGGTCGTTCGTGAGCACGCGCTCGAGGCGGACGCGCATCTCCGGCGTGCCGTCGGCGACGATCACCTGGCCGGCATGGAGAGAGTTGCCGATGCCGACTCCTCCGCCGTGATGGAACGACACCCACGACGCGCCGCTCGCGACATTCAGCATCGCGTTGAGCAGCGGCCAGTCGGCGACCGCGTCGGTGCCGTCGCGCATTCCTTCAGTCTCGCGGAAGGGCGACGCAACGCTCCCGGTATCGAGGTGATCACGCCCGATCGCAATGGGGGCCGAGATCTCGCCCGATGCGACGAGGTCGTTGATGGCGACGCCGAACTTTGCGCGATCGGATTGTCCGAGCCAGCAGATTCGCGCCGGCAGACCTTGAAACTCAATCTTCTCTTGTGCCAGCGAAATCCAGCGGCGGAGATGCTCGTCGTCCGGAAAGAGCTCGAGCGCGAGATCGTCGGTCCGCTTGATGTCCTGCGGGTCGCCTGACAGCGCCACCCAGCGGAAGGGACCCTTCCCCTGGCAGAACAGCGGTCGGATGTACTCGGGCACGAACCCAGGAATGTCGAACGCGTTGCTGAGTCCCGCGTCGAGTGCGACGGTGCGGATGTTGTTCCCGTAGTCGAAGGCGACCGCTCCGCGCTGCTGCATCTCGAGCATCGCGGTCACGTGTCGCACAACCGATTTTGTCGAGCGCCGCACGTACTCTGCCGGGTCCGCCTCTCTCAGCTCGAGCGCCTGCGCGAAGCTCATTCCGCCGGGGACGTAGCCGTTGAGCATGTCGTGCGCGCTCGTCTGGTCGGTGACCACATCGGGCGTGACTCCGCGCTGAACGATCTCGGGGAGGACATCGGCCGCGTTGCCCAGCAGTCCGATCGAGATCGCTTCGCCCGAGCGCGTCGCGCTGGAGATGAGCTCGAGCGCTTCATCGAGATTCCGCGCCTTGCGGTCGAGGTAGCGCGTCGCGAGGCGCCTCTCGATGCGAGACTCGTCCACCTCGATGATGAGTGCCGCGGCGCCCTGCATCGTCGCCGCGAGCGGCTGCGCGCCGCCCATTCCTCCCAGACCGGCTGTAAGAACGAAGCGTCCGCGAAGAGTTCCGACAAAATGCTTTTGTGCGACTGATCCCAACGTTTCGTAAGTGCCCTGCACGATTCCCTGCGAACCGATGTAGATCCAGGAGCCGGCGGTCATCTGGCCGTACATCATCAGGCCTTTGCGCTCCAGCTCGCGGAAGTGCTCCCACGTCGCCCAGCGGCCGACGAGGTTGCTGTTGGCGATGAGAACGCGTGGCGCGCCGGTGTGGGTGCGAAAAACTCCGACCGGCTTTCCACTCTGCACCAGCAGCGTCTCGTCCGCGCCGAGGTTGGTCAGCTCGCGCACGATCGCATCGAAGCACTCCCAGTTGCGCGCGGCCTTACCCGTTCCCCCGTACACGACAAGATCCTCGGGACGCTCGGCCACGTCCGGATCGAGATTGTTCATCAGCATCCGGAGCGCGGCCTCCTGCTGCCAGCCTTTGCACGAGATGGTTTTGCCGCGAGGCGCGCGAATCTCTCGACGCCCTTGCCTGGAGACGTCGAACGCATTCGGGTCGAAACGCACTCTCAGATCGGTCATGTCACCGTTCCAATGTCGGCGAAGCGCATCTCGGAGACAGCGGTCCGAAGCGCCGCGATGTCGCCGCTCAGCACGCGGTCACCCTCGAGCCTCGGCACGATGGCGCGTACACGTTGGTGCGCCGTGCGCACGCCTCGCCCGGGACGCAGCGGCGCTCTGAAATCGATGCCCTGCGCTCCGCACATCAGCTCGATCGCCAGGATGTTCTCCAGGTTGCGAAGAACGCGCCGCGCCTTCCACGCGGCGCCCATCGCCATGGGAACGACATCTTCCTTGCTGCCGTCGGTGGGAATAGAGTCCACGCTCGCGGGATGCGAGAGCACCTTGCACTCGCTCGCCAGAGCCGCGGCCGTTACCTGAGCCATCATGAAGCCGGAGTTGACGCCGGCGTCGGGCGAGAGAAATGGGGGCAGCCCCTGGTTCAGGTCGGGGTGAACGAGCCTGTCTATACGCCGCTCCGCCATCGTCGCCAGGTGAGTCAGCACGATCGCGAGAAAGTCGAGTGCCATCGCGACCGTGAGACCATGAAAGTTTCCGCCGCTCAGCGTCTCGCCATTCTCGAAGACGAGCGGATTGTCGGTCGCCGCGTTCAGCTCTCTCGAAACAGCCGCGTCTATGAAGTCGAGCGCGTCGAGCACCGGTCCGTGCACCTGCGGCATGCAGCGGAGCGCGTAAGGATCCTGCACGCGTGGGTCACCGTGCCGGTGTGACTCCCGCAGCTCGCTGTCCGCGAGCAGATCGCGAAGGAGCGCCGCCGAACGCGACTGACCTCTCTGGCCGCGAGCGTCGTGGATTCTCTCGTCGAAGGCGACCGGTGTGCCAAGCAGAGCCTCGAGCGACATTGCGCCCGCCACGTGGGCGGTGCGCCACAGCGCGCGAGCGTGGACGAGCGCGATGAGCGCCACAGCCGTATGAGCTTGAGTTCCATTGATGAGGGTGATGCCTTCCTTCGGAGCGAGGACGACCGGCTTCGCTCCGATCTCACGCAAGACCTTTGCGGCCGAGTCTTCGCGATCTCCCTTGATCAGCGTTCCCTCGCCGATGAGAGCGAGCGCGAGGTGCGCGAGCGGCGCGAGATCACCACTCGCGCCAACGCTTCCCTGCTCCGGAACCGGCGGATAGACATCGGCGTTCAGCATCTCGAGAATGAGATCGACGAGCTCGGGACGCGCGCCGGAGTAGCCCTTTGCGATCACGTTGGCGCGGAGGAGCATCATCGCTCTCACTTCGCGCTCCGGCAGGCGATCTCCGACTCCCGCCGCATGGCTGCGGACGACATTCACCTGCAGCTCGGCCAGCTTATCGGGCGGTATCGCGATCTCTGAAAGTTTTCCGAAACCGGTGGTGATTCCGTACACGACCGCGTTTCGGCGGACGATGTCGTCCACGACGGCGCGGGTGCGGAGCATTCGCTCGCGGGCTTTCGGCGCGAGACCGACGCGAAGCCGGTCGGCCGCTACCGCATAGGCTTCATCGACGGTGAGCGTATCACCGTTGATGAGAAGTCTCTCATTCATTTCTTTTTCCGAGGGACGCGCCTGGCGGGGCTA
>JADGQV010000006.1 GCA_017881465.1 Gemmatimonadaceae bacterium | reverse complement strand
GGACTCGATTCGCTTTCTCTGGATCGACGGTGATCACACCTACGAGGGTGCGAAGGCGGACCTCGACATGTTCAAGCCCTACCTCGTCGACGGGGCCATCGTCGCCATGCACGACGTACTCGGCACCTTCGAGGGTGCGCTGCGCGTTTTTGTCGAAGAGGTTCTCGACTCCGACGACTTTGGCTCCGCGGGCTTCAGCGGATCCATTGGCTGGGCGCAGTACCGTCCGTGCGATGGCAAGGCTGCCCGGTTTCGCCGGCGCCGGCGGCTGCTCGCTGTCCCCGCTCGGCGATTGATTCCCGTGGCGCGGCGTGCCGATCGCGGATTGCACGGCTGGAACAAGTTCTTGTACAAGTTGTGGCGTCCGCTGGCCCCGCACGGTGATGTGAGCCTGAAGTACCTCGCGGCGGTCACTTCGTGAGTCCACGCCGGCGCTGACGCAACGGCGTTTTCGCCTTGCCCCGCCGCGGTTCCTCCACTACTATAGTGAAGGGCACAACTGAACCCGTGGCGATTTAATGCAACTTGCGGCCACGTTAAACAAACCGCTAAAGCGCTCGCCCGGCGCCTATGCGCGGGCTTTTTTGTTATCCCTCTCCCTCATTTGAACGAGGGCTGACTAACTGCGAGACGAAGCCTTTGTCTCGTCTCTGACGATCTGATTCCGCAAAGCAAAGATGACCGAACGAAGCATCGAATCACCTTATCTACAAGCATTGAAGCGCCGAGTGTTGATATACGACGGCGCGATGGGAACGAACATCCAGAGGTACAACCTTTCGGCCGAGGATTTCGGCGGCAAGGCGCTGGAAGGATGCAACGACAATCTCGTTCTCACGCGTCCCGATGTGATCCAGGCGATCCACGAGTCGTTCCTGGCGGTGGGGTGTGATGTCGTGGAGACGTGCACGTTCCAGTCGACGCCGCGCCGTCTCAGGGAGTGGGGGCTGGGCGACAAGGTTCGCGAGATAAACGTTGGCGCGGCTCGGCTAGCGCGCGCGGCGGCGGACAAGTACTCGACACCGGATCAGCCGCGGTTTGTCGCGGCTTCGATGGGGCCGACGGGGATGCTGCCGTCGAGCTCCGATCCAGTGCTCTCGCAAATTTCGTATGCCGAGTTGGCCGACAACTTCTACGAGCAGGCGAAGTATCTGGTCGAGGGCGGGGTCGATCTTCTTCTGATCGAGACATCGCAGGACATCCTCGAAGTGAAGGCAGCGGTCGCGGGCATCGAGCGATTGTTCACCGAGATCGGACGGCGGCTCCCGCTGCAGACGCAGGTCACGCTCGACGTGAGCGGCCGCATGCTCCTGGGGACCGACATCGCGAGCGCGATGACGACGCTCGAGGCGCTCAAGGTCGATGTGATCGGGTTGAACTGCTCGACCGGTCCGGAGCACATGCGCGAGCCGGTTCGTTATCTGTCCGAGCACGCGACGCTCCCGTTGTCGGTGATTCCGAATGCGGGATTGCCGCTCAACACCGGAGTCGGCGAGGCCGTGTATCCGCTCGAGCCACAGCCGATGGCGACGGCGCTTTCGGAGTTCGTGAGGGATTTTGGTGTGCGGATCGTCGGCGGCTGTTGCGGTACGACTCCGGAGCATCTCTCTGCGATCGTCAAAGCGGTTCGCGAGGCGGAGCGCGCATCGAAGCCCGTCAATCACGCGCAGCACGTCCCCCGCGTCAGCTCTGCTATGCGCGCCATCACGCTGCACCAGGACCCGCCGCCGCTCCTGGTCGGCGAGCGCGTGAACTCTCAGGGTTCGCGCAAGGTGAAGCGGCTCCTGCTCGCAGACGACTACGAGGGAATCCTCGAGGTCGCGCGCGAGCAGGTGGACTCTGGCGCGCACGTGCTCGACGTCTGCGTCGCTCTGACCGAGCGCGGGGATGAAGCGGAGCAGATGTCGAAGGTGGTGAAGCTACTCTCGATGAGCGTGGAGACGCCGCTTGTGATCGATTCCACCGAGGCGAACGTGATCGAGGCCGCGCTCGAGCACATCCCCGGTCGCGGGATTGTCAACTCCATCAACATGGAGAACGGCCGGAAGCGCATCGACTCCGTTGTGCCTCTCGTCAAAAAGCACGGCGCGGCGGTGATCGCGCTAACGATCGACGAAATCGGGATGGCGAAGACGCGCGAGCGGAAGCTCGAGGTGGCCAAGAAGATTTACGATATCGTGGTGGGTGAATATGGGCTGGCACCGGAAGATCTCATTTACGACGCGCTGACGTTCACGCTCGCGACCGGCGATGCCGAGTGGATCGACTCCGGCAAGGAGACCGTCGAAGGAATCCGCCTCATCAAGCGCGAGCTTCCCGGCGTCTCCACCATACTCGGCGTCTCCAACGTCAGCTTCGGCCTCACGCCCGAAGCGCGCGGCGTCCTCAACTCGGTGTTTCTCCACCACTGCGTGCAGGCGGGGCTCGACGCCGCCATCGTCAATCCGGCGCACATCCGGCCCTACGCCGAGATCTCGGCCGCGGAGCGCGAGATGGCGGACGATCTCGTGTTCAACAAGAGACCAGATGCGCTCCAGCGCTTCATCGAATATTTCGCGAACGTTGGTGGAGGTGGAGGTGGAGCGGACGCACAGGTGGAGAAGGAAGATCCCACGGCCGGCATGACGCCCGAGCAGAAGATCCACTGGATGATTCTGCACCGAAAGAAAGAAGGGATCGAAGAGCAGCTCGACGCCGCCGGCGTGCGGGAGAATCCGGTGCGGGTGCTGAACGAGGTGCTGCTGCCGGCGATGAAGGAAGTCGGCGACAAGTTCGGCGCCGGCGAGCTGATACTTCCGTTCGTGCTTCAGTCCGCCGAAGTAATGAAGAAAGCAGTGAAGCATCTCGAGCTGTTCCTCGAGAAAGCAGAGGGATACACCAAAGGGAAAGTCGTGCTGGCGACCGTGTACGGCGACGTGCACGACATCGGCAAGTCGCTCGTCAACACCATTCTCTCCAACAACGGCTACACCGTCTTCGACCTCGGCAAGCAAGTTCCTGTCAACACAATTCTCGACAAGGCGGTCGAGGTCGGCGCCGATGCGATTGGGCTGAGCGCTCTGCTCGTCTCGACGTCGAAGCAGATGCCGCTATGCGTGCAGGAGCTGGACAAGCGCGGAATGCAGATCCCGGTCCTGATCGGGGGCGCGGCGATCAACCGCCGCTTCGGCCGCCGCGCGCTTTTTGTCGAGGGCAAGCGTGCGTATGACTCCGGCGTGTTCTACTGCAAGGACGCGTTCGAAGGGCTGGAGACGATGGATGTGCTCCAGGATCCGAAGAGGCGCGGGTTGTTCGTCGTAAAGAACCTCGACGACGCGCGGAACGACGTGTTCCTGCGCACCGCCGTCGGCAAGGACATCGCCGTTGGCGATGCCGGCGGACTTCGTAGTGATGTCGCGGCCAACAACCCGCTGCCATCTCCGCCCTTCTGGGGCACGCGCGTGATTCGCGACGTTCCGATCGACGAAGTCTTTGATCTGCTCGATCTCGACGAGCTCTATCGCCTGCAGTGGGGTGCGCGCGGCTCGGGCGATCAGTACAAATCGACCGTGAAGAACGAGTTCGAGCCCGCGCTGGAGCGGCTGAAGAAGGACGCGAAGAAGAATGGCTGGATCAAGCCCCAGGTAGTCTACGGCTACTTCCCCGCCCAGTCGCAGGGGAACGACGTGATCATTTACGATCCAGCCGCCTACTCGAGCGACGGCGGCTCGCTTCGCGAGATCGCGCGCTTCCACTTTCCGCGCATGGTCGGGCGTGAGCGCCTTTGTCTAGCTGATTATGTGCGCAATGTTGATTCGGGCGACGTCGATGTCATTCCGCTCCAGATCGTAACCGTGGGCAAGGAAGCGACGAAGAGATTCGAGGAGCTGCAGGCGAAGAACGAGTACACCGAAGCGTTCTACTCTCACGGCCTGTCGGTGGAAGCAGCCGAGGCGGTGGCGGAGTGGACGCATCGGCGCATCAAGAAGGAGCTGAGAGTGCCGAGCGGAAAGAGATACTCGTGGGGCTACGGCGCGTGTCCCGATCTCGACGATCACGCTACCGTGTTCAAGCTCCTCCCCGCGAGGGAAGCGCTTGGCATGGATCTCACCGAAGCGTTCCAGATTCTTCCCGAGCAGTCGACGGCGGCGGTCGTTATCCATCATCCTGAAGCGAAGTACTACGCAGTTCGTGGCGCTGACACCGGCGCTTCGACTGAAGCGGAGGTCGCCGTTGCCTGAGAACCCGCTGATCGCTCGACTTCTCGACCCGCATCAGGTCGTCGTCTTCGACGGTGCGATGGGCACGATGCTCTACAACAAGGGCGTGTTCATCAACCAGTGCTACGACGAGCTGAACCTGCGCGCCCCGGATCTCGTACGCGACGTTCACAAGGCGTACAAAAAGGCGGGAGCCGAGGTGCTGGAGACGAACACGTTTGGCGCGAACCGGATCAAGCTGGCTCAGTACGGGCTCGAGGCGCAGGTTGCCGACATCAATCGCGCCGCGGCGAAGATTGCACGTGAAGTCGCGGACGACGATCTCCTCGTCGCCGGCGCCGTTGGTCCGCTCGGCGTTCGTCTCGAGCCATTCGGGCCCACCAGTCTCGACGAAGCGCGGGCGGCATTCCGCGAGCAGCTCCAGGCGCTCAAGGAGGGCGGCTGTGATCTCTTCATCCTCGAGACGTTCGCCGATGTGCACGAGATCGAGCAGGCGATTCTCGCCGCTCACGAAGTGGATCCGACCGTGCCCGTCATCGCGCAGATGACCATTGGCTCCGATTGTCACACCTCTTACGGAGTATCGGTCGAGGATATCGCGCAGTCGCTGGACGCCTTTGGCGCCGATGTGATCGGTCTCAATTGCTCCGTTGGCCCGCAGATCATTCTCGACGCGATCGAGAAGATGACGCCGGTCACCAGGCGCAAGCTGAGCGCGCAGCCCAACGCCGGGATGCCGCGTGATGTGAGCGGGCGCAGCATGTACATGGCGAGCCCAGAGTACATGGCGACCTACGCGCATCACCTCGTCCAGGCGGGAGCCAAAATCGTCGGCGGCTGTTGCGGGACCACGCCCGAGCACATCGCCGCGATGGTCGAAGGTGTGCGCCCCCTCTCGCCGAGGCAGCCGCGCGTTCCGTCGAGGGAGCGACGGCAGGTGCAACCCGATGTTCCGCCCGAAGATCCGGGCGTGCAGCCCGTACCCTTTGCCGAACGATCGAAGTGGGCGCGGAAGATCGCGCGCGGCGAATTCGTGACGTCGGTCGAAATCGTGCCTCCGCGCGGGGTCGACGCGTCGAAGATGCTGCGCGACGCCGGCGCACTGCGGGCCGCCGGAGTGGACGCCGTCAACGTTCCGGACGGACCGCGGGCGCAGAGCCGCATGGGGGCGCTGCTCACCAGCGTTTTGATCGAGCAACAAGTAGGGATCGAAACTGTAACCCACTATTGCTGCCGCGATCGCAATCTCCTTGGCATGCTGAGCGACCTGTTGGGCGCGGCGGCAGTTGGACTCCGCAACATCCTGGTCATTACGGGCGATCCGCCCAAGATGGGGCCGTATCCGAACGCGACGGCGGTGTTCGACATCGATGCGATCGGATTGACGAACCTGGTGAGCCAGCTCAATCACGGACTGGACCCGGGCGGCAATGCCATTGGCGCGCCCACCAGGTTCGCGATCGGTGTCGGCGTAAATCCCGCCGCGCTCGATCCCGCGCACGAGCTCAAGCGCTTCGAGTGGAAAGTCGAAGCCGGCGCGGAGTACGCGATCACGCAGCCGGTGTTCGATGTGAAACAGCTCGAGAAATTCCTGTCGACGATCGAGCACACGCGCATTCCGATTGTGGCCGGGATCTGGCCGCTCGTGTCGTTGCGCAACGCTGAATTTCTCGCGAACGAAGTGCCCGGCGTTGTCGTGCCGGCGAAAGTCATCGAGCGGATGCGCGCGGCGAGCGCCAAATCAAAGGAGCACGGAGTGGCGGAGGGAATCGCGATCGCGAGAGAGATGCTCGAGCGCGTGAAGCCCCACGTTCAGGGCGTGCAGGTGTCGGCTCCATTCGGGAAGGTCGAGCTGGCGCTGGAAGTGTTCCGCGACACCCTCGCCGCGGCCGAAGCCAGGACGGCCTAGTGTCGGTTCCGGAGATCTTTCTTTCGCGCTCGCGCTACTGGCTGACCAAGGAGTATCCGATCAAGCTCCGGCACTGCGTCAACGCGCTGCCTCGCAGTGCGGTATGGGCGAGGCCGAACCAGGTCTCCAACAGCATCGGCAATCTTCTCGTTCATCTCACCGGAAACGTCACCGAATGGATTCTGGGCGGCGTTGGCGGACGATCGATCACCCGCTACCGCGCCGGCGAATTCGCGCAAACCGATGGCGCCGACGGGTCGAAGCTGCTCGACAATCTCGAGGCGGTTCTCCGCGAGGCGGACGGCGTACTCGCCGGATTGACCGAAGCGGATCTGGACCGATCGGTCGTGATCCAGGAGCGCGACACGACTGTGCTTGCAGCCGTGTACCACGTGGTGGAGCATTTCTCGATGCATACGGGCCAGATCGTCTTCCTCACCAAGATCTACGCGCCCGACAAGATCCACTTCTACGACGATGCCGGCGGCCTGGCGCGCCCGACCTGGCACCAGGGAACCGCCCTCGACGAAGCCGCGCACTAGTCGGCAAGCGGGCACGGCGCCATTTTGCACAAGCGCCACGCCCACTGTTGGTGTCCACGAAACACTCGCGGAGATCATTCTCGATCGCGCCGGAATTGAGGCCGTGACGTCCGTTGACGGCGCCGAGGCGGACCGGTGCTGGGATCCGGATTGTTCAGAGAAACTTTGTGGCGACGCGTGCCGAGCCAAGACGGCGCGCCAAACTGCTCTACCGGGAGGCTCGTCGTGATGCACTCGCGTCGTTTTTTCGCCAGCTCTTTCATGCTCATGGTGACACTCGCGGCCTCGCTGCGCGGGCAGGGTCCCGCGCAAACGAAACCGCTCGAGCGCGCCAATCTCGACACGGCCTGCTCGGCTTGCGACGATTTCTATCAGTTCGCGAACGGCGGCTGGCTCAAGCGGGCAAAGATCCCCGCTGCATATCCCGAGTTCGGCTCCTTTCAGGAGCTGTTCGATCAGAACGAAGCGGTGCTCCACGACATACTCACCACCAGCGTGGGCCGCGTGAACTCGGGGCAGTACAAGCCCGGCACTGGAGAATGGAAAGTCGGTGCGTTCTACGCAACCTGCATGGACACCACCGCGGTCGAGAAGCTTGGCGTGACACCGCTCCAGCCCGAGCTCGATCGCATCGCCGCGATCAACAGCGTGGATGACTTGAAGCGGGCATTCGGCGAGCTCGACAAGCGCGAGGGATTGGCTCCGTGGGTTGACGGCTCGGCGCAGGACGCACGCGACGCCGCCAATACGATCACCGGACTCTATCAAGGCGGATTGTCGCTCCCGAACAGCGAGTACTACACCAAGACCGACACCGCTTCGGCCGATTTCCGCGGGAAGTTCACCGGCATCGTCGCGCACATGTTCGTGCTGCTCGGCGATTCGCCATCGCGCGCGGCGGACGAAGCGAACACCGTGCTCGCAATCGAGACCCAGTTCGCGAAGTCTTCGCGCACGCCGATTCAGCTGCGCGATGTGGTCGCGAACTATCACCGCATGACGCTCGCCCAGGCCGACTCGCTCACACCCCATTTCTCGTGGGCCAGCTTCTACTCAGGGGTGGGCGCGCCAGCAGTGGAGCGAATCGACGTGGGACAGCCCGAGTTCTTCGCGAACTTCGACAAGATGCTGACCACCGTCCCGTTGGCCGACTGGAAGACATTGCTGCGCTGGCGTCTGGCCAGCACCGCCGCTCCGTCGCTCAGCACGCCCTTCGTAAACCAGAACTTTGAGTTCGGTAAGCTGTTCACGGGCGCGACCGAGATTCTTCCGCGCTGGAAGCGGTGCGTCTCCGCGACTGACGCCTCGCTTGGTGAGCTTCTTGGCCAGGAGTACGTCGCGCGCAAATTTACGCCGGAGGCTAAAGCGCGCGCGGTAGCCATCGTCGACAATCTCGTGCGAGAGCTGCGGTCGCGAATCGAGCAGCTGGAATGGATGGGCCCGGAGACGAAGACACAGGCCCTCGTCAAGCTCGATGCATTCAACCGCAAGATCGGCTACCCGGACAAGTGGCGCGACTATTCCAAGCTTCAGATCAGCGGCAGCGGCTACTACGCGAATGTGGTCGCCGCCCGGCAATGGGCGTCGGCGCGAGACTGGGCGAAGGTAGGAAAGGCCACCGATCGCACCGAATGGGGAATGACGCCTCCCACCGTCAACGCGTACGAAAACCCGTTGCTCAACGAGATCGTCTTTCCCGCCGGGATACTGCAGCCTCCGTTCTACGATCCGAAGGCGGATGACGCCCTGAATTATGGAGCCATGGGGGCTGTCATCGGTCACGAGATGTCGCACGCATTCGACGACCAGGGGCGACAGTACGACAAGGCCGGCAACATGCGTGACTGGTGGACCAAGGACGACGCGGCGCGCTATGACACTGAGGCTCAGAAAATCGTAAGACAATTCGACGCGTACACTGTGATCGATACAGCGACGCACGTGCAGGGCAAGCTCACGTTGGGCGAGAACATTGGTGACTTCGGCGGTCTCACGGTCGCTTATGCTGCGATGAAGCGCGCGCTGGCCGCGCATCCACAGCCGGTGATCGACGGCTTTACACCCGAGCAGCGCTTCTTCCTCGGCTGGGCGCAGGTGTGGCGTGAGCTGGACCGTCCCGAGTTCCTGCGCTTCCTCGTAAGCTCGGATCCACATCCGCCGTCCAACTGGAGAGTGAACGGGCCGCTCAGCAACATGCCGGAGTTCAAGGCTGCATGGGGATGCAAGGACGGTGATCCGATGGTGCGGTCGGCCGCCAACCGCCCGCGGATCTGGTAGAGCGCAAGGGAATCCATCGACATGCCAGCTGACGCGACCGCCTCACCATCCGCGCTGACTCTCCTCTCTGAGGAGGAGATGATGTTCCGCGACGCCGTAGCTGCATTCGCGGACGAAGAGGTGCGCCCGCGATCGGCGGAAATGGAGAAGGCCGGGAGAATCGATCCCGCGCTGCTGCCGAAATATTTCGAGCTCGGGCTCATGGGCATCGAGGTGCCGGATCAGTACGGCGGCGCCGGCGGCACCCTCTTCATGGTGACGCTCGCGGTCGAGGAGATCAGCAAAGTGGATGCTGCGTCGGCGATCGTCTGTGACGTTCAGAACACGCTCGTCAACTATCCGATCGTCCGATACGGCAGCGATGCGCAGAAATCGAAGTATCTGCCGTTGCTCACATCGAAAGTCGTCGGCGCGTACGCGCTCTCGGAGTCTGGCTCGGGCTCAGACGCTTTCGGCCTTGCCACGCGTGCCGAAAAGCGCGGCGATCGCTGGGTGCTGAATGGTCAGAAGCTCTGGATCACCAACGGCGCGGAGGCCGGAATCTTCGTCGTCTTCGCGAACGCCGATCCATCGGCTGGTTACCGAGGGATCACCGCCTTCATCATCGAGCGGGACTTCAAGGGACTCAAGGTCGGCAAGAAGGAGGACAAGCTCGGCATTCGCGCCTCGAGCACCGTCGAGCTCCTGCTCGACAACTGCGAGGTTCCCGAGGACAACGTGCTCGGCCCCGTGGGGCAGGGCTACAAGATCGCGATCAACACGCTGAACGAAGGGCGCGTCGGCATCGGCGCGCAGATGATCGGCGTCGCGCAGGGCGCGCTCAACGCCACCATCACGTATCTCAGCGAGCGCAAGCAATTCGGGAAGCCACTCGCCGAATTTCAGGGGATCCAGTTCCAGATCGCGCAGGCGGCGACAGATGTCGAGGCCGCGCGGCTCATGGTGTACAATGCGGCGCGTCTCAAGGACGCCGGCAAAGACATCGCGCGGGAGGGGGCGATGGCGAAGCTCTTCTCCTCACAGGTGTGCGAGCGCGTCACGTCACTCTGCGTCGAGCTGTTCGGAGGCTACGGCTACACGAAGGACTATCCGGTGGAGAAGTTCTATCGCGACGCCAAGATCGGAACGATCTACGAGGGCACGTCCAACATGCAGCTGCAGACGATCGCCAAGGCGGTGCTGAAACAGTAGTCCTAAGGCTGGGTTGTACCGCGCAGTAGTCCCTCCCTCACCCTGCGCGCCTTTGCCGAAGCGCGCGCGTCCTCGATCAAGCGCGAGCCGACCGACGTGACGAAGTGAAGCCGAGCCGTCAGAGTCTGCTCGGCCCCGTCGCGTCGAACGACAACGGGAAGCTCCGTGCCTTCGGGCAGCCTGGCGTAGCGTGAGCGGAATTTCCCCGTCCAGTTCGGATCGTCGGCGTTGAATCCGCCAACGGAAATGAGTTGATCGCCAGGCTGGACGCCCGCCACCGCCGCGGCGCTTTCCGGAATCACTTGGGTCACGTGCAAGCCGGTCGAATCCTGAAGACTCGCGATTCCGAGCTGCGGAACGTGAGCGGTGTCGCGCGCGAGGCGAAGTCCCGCCAGCGGCAGAACCTTGTCGTAGGGGAACGGCTCGCGGCCATCGATGTAGCGCGCATAGAAATCACTGAAGGATCTTCCCTTCGCGGCTTTGCTCACCGTGGCCCACCATTCGTCCGAAGTAAAGCCGCGACCATTCTTGTAAGCGGTGTTGTACAGCGTCCGCATCACATCGTCGAGCGAGCTGTGGTTGTCGCTCGCGTCGCGGATCATGATGTCGAGCAGCAATCCGGCAAGGGATCCCTTTGGATAATAGATGTACTCGGTTCCGTCGCGCGGATGGATCCACGTCGAGAGCGATGCATCCTCGAGCGCCGTCGGTGACAGCGCCTCGACTTCCGACATCTTGTCACCAGTCAGAAGGTAGAAGCCGTTCGCATCCACGATCCCGCCGCGGACCTCCGCCAGATCGGCGTAGTAGTCGGTGATCCCCTCGCTGATCCACAGCAGCGGCGTTGGCTGCTCCTCGTCGTATCTGTACGGAAAGAGATCGGCTGGTCGCAGGCGCTTGACGTTCCAGGCGTGAAAGATTTCGTGCGCGTAGAGGGATGGCAGCACCGGCGTGCCGAGCATTCCGGGACTCAGGACATCGACGTGGGAATTCTGGTGCTCGAGCCCCGAACCGCCCCCGTAAGATGGATCGGTGATTTGCAACACGCTGTACGTGCTCCACGGCACTTCACCGAACACTTTCACCTCCGCCGGAATCACGCGCTTGAGCGCCTCCCAGACGGCGACCCGGGCGCCGCCGGTCACACTTCCCGAGGGATATGTGGCAAAGCGGACCCACGTCCCGGAGATCTGCGCGCTGTCCAGATCGAACTGTCCCACGAAGAACGGCATGTCTACAAGGTCGTGATAGTTCGGTGCGGCGTAGCGGTGCGCGCCCGCCGGCGTCATCCCGGTCACGATCTTCCATCCGGCTTCGGTATTCACCGTTACTGAAGCTGGAAAATCGAATCCTCTGCCCTCTGGATATGGAAAGAGATTCGTCCCGTTGAAGAGAAGAAAGTCGGGACGCGACCATGTGTTCGCGTTGTCGAGGCTGTCGGCCAGATAGTCGAATCGCACCGTGACTTCGCCCAACCCGCGAGGGCGAACGCGCCAGGTATCCGGATCCGCCTTGTCCCAGGCCAGCGAGGCCCCTGCCTGCTCCGCCGAGAAGTTGGAGACGTCGCGCGCAAAGTTGTCGATCTCGTAGGCTCCGGGCGTCCATTTGGGAATCGAGAGAAGAACAGGATCCGTCCCTCCCACGGTGAACGTCATCGCGGACGTCACCTGCCGACGCTCGCCGTTCGCGCGCGTGAACGTCACCTCGTAGCGGATGTCGGTGAGTGGCGCGGAAGTCGCTACGCCCTGTGCCGAGGCGCGCGGCGATGCAGGTAGCGCGGCGAGCAGGACTCCGAGCACGACAATGACTTTTGTTCTCATTTCCATTGAGATACGGACATCAGGTAACCGGTTTGGCATAAGGAGGACAACCCCTCCCGTAGCTCCGCTTAGATCCTCGACTTGCAAGAGTCGTTCGCGCCGGCGCGTTAGGCGCGACTCACGCGTTAGGCGCGACTCACGCGTGATGCTATATTCGACCCTCTCCGACACACCCGCAGCCTTTTCGGTCGTGCCCTCGTTTCTATGACCCCACCGCCGCCCGCAAACTCCAGTCTGCGAAGCGACAGAACTTCACGAATTCCCATATATCCTGATGATAGCTTCCGATTCTCTCAGCTTTTTGAAAAAGCTGCTCGATACGCCTGGCCCTTCCGGCTTCGAGTCCGCGCCCGCAAAGGTGTGGCGCGACTACGCAAAGAAATTCGCGAAGGTGAGTGGCGACGTCGCCGGCAACAGCCTCGCCGAAGTAAATGGCGGCGGCAAGCCGACGATCATGCTGGCCGGCCACATCGATGAGATCGGCGTCATCATCAGCTACATCGACGACCAGGGCTTCGCCTACATCCAGCCGATTGGTGGCTGGGACCCACAGGTCCTCGTCGGACAGCGTCTTCGCTTCATCGGCCGCCATGGCGAGGTGTTCGGCGTCGTGGGCAAGAAGCCGATCCATCTAATAAAACAGGAAGAGCGCGAGAAGGCGGTGAAGTTCACAGACATCTGGGTTGATCTCGGCGCCAAGACGAAGAAAGAGGCGGACGGGATGGTTCTGGTGGGCGACGCCGGAGTGATCGACTCGCGCACGATGGAATTTCCAAATGGGCGGCTCGTCTCGCGCTCGATCGACGACCGAATCGGCGCGTTCGTCGTCCTCGAGGCGCTGCGTCGGTACGCGGACAAGCCCGGTTCGGCCAAAGTCGTCGCCGTCGCCACGACGCAGGAGGAGATCGGCTACCGCGGAGGCGGTGCGGGAGTGTGCACGAACTGCATCGCGCCACAGATGGCGATCGTCGTCGATGTGACGTTCGCGATCGATCATCCCGGCGTCGAGAAGAAGGAGTTCGGTGATGCCGCGATCGAAGGAGGCCCGGTGCTGACGCGCGGCTCCATCATCTCGCCGGTGGTGTTCGGGATGCTGCAGAAGACGGCGGAAACCCGGAAGATTCCGTTCTCGTTGCACGCGGCTGGCCGGGAGACGAGCACGGATGCCGACGCGATTCACATCGCTCGCGAGGGGGTCGCGACGGGGCTCGTCTCCGTCCCCAATCGCTACATGCATTCGCCGAACGAGCTCGTGAGCATCCAGGACCTCGACCACGCCGCGGAGCTTATCGCCGAGACCTGTCGGGTTGTAACGAGCAAGACCGACTTCACGGCGCGGTAGTCGAGGGGTGTTGTCGCCCGGACACCCGAGGGCAAGATTGCGGTCCGCATCCTCGTGAGCTCGCCGAGCTAGCCGTCCATGCCGAAGCCGATCCCCGCGCCACGGGAGGAAGGATTCACGACGACCACCGGATCGCCAATCTACTGGGCGAAGTACGGTCGTCCGAATGCTCCGAAGCTGCTGATTCTTCACGGCGGACCGGGGGCGGACCACAGGTATCTGCTGCCGCAGATGCTGCACCTGGGCGAGAAGCACGATCTGCTCTTTTACGACCAGCGTGGCGGTGGTCGCTCCAAGGCCGACGCCCGCATTCCGATCACGTGGGAGACCCACGTCGAGGATCTTGGCGCGGTGGTCGAGGAGCTCGGGCTCGACCCGTTGTCGATCGTCGGGTATTCATGGGGCGCGATGCTCGGGCTGCTGTACGCAATCGAACAGAGGGGAAACCCTCATCTCCGCGCGCCCGATCGTATGGCTCTCATCAGTCCGGCGCCTCTGACGAAGGAGTACCGGCGCCAGTTCGAGGCGGAGTTCGCCCGCCGGCAGCAGAGTCCCGAGATACAAAGGATGCGCGAAGAGCTGGGGGCGTCGGGTCTCCGAGAGAGGGATCCGGAAGCGTACCGGCAGCGTGCCTTCGAGTTGGGGGTCGCCGGTTATTTCTCAAATCCGCGCAACGCGAAGGACCTCACACCCTTCCGCGTCGTCGGCAGCGTGCAGCAATCCGTCTGGGAAAGTCTGGGGGATTTCAACCTCATCAGTGACCTGAAAGGGATCAGAATCCCCTCGATCATCATCTGCGGCCGTGACGATCCCATTCCATTTGCGTCTTCCAGTGCAGGCGCCAGTGCGCTCGGAACGAACCTCGTGGTTCTGGACGAGTGCGGCCACGTGCCGTACGTTGAACAGCCGGAAAAGCTGTTCACGGTACTCGACCAATTCCTAATGAACCCACTCCGTCCGTATTAAGCTGAAACTCAGCCATGACATCAGACTCCGGCGTCACACAGCACGCGATCAGCTCGATCACGGTCGACGGCAAGGAATACAAGGTCGCGCTCCGACTCGCCTACGATGGCGTGGAATACATTGGCAGGTTGTGGTTCAGCGATCCCTCGAGCGATCAGATGGGAATTCCGGATCACGGCGCCGTTCCCGGCCGGACAATCGCTGAAGCGGTCGAAGTAGCCAGGAAGCTCACTCCGCAGGATCTCGAGCGACGCTGCCACCGCGCTCTCGCCGACAAGAGACGCTACATCCGCCTTCGTCGCGCGACCGAAGAGATCATCACCAAGATCAAGTACATGAATCGCGTCGCAGTGACGATGCGACACGGAATGCTCGACAGCGAAGGCGCCAGCCAGGAGCTCGAGCTGATTCAGAAGCAGATCGAAGATATCGTGAAGACCCTGCCCTTCCACGCCGGAATCGAAGAAACGGCCTAGTTCTCCTCCCTCATATATTGGGGGAATGGATTCCCGCTCGGCCGCGCACGTTCTTTCCCAGATCGGCGCCCTCCTCGAAGTAAAAGGCGAACAGAAATTCAAGGCGCGCGCATACGCCGGCGCGGCGCGCTCGCTCATCGCGCTCGACACCGATGATCTCGCTCCGCTATTGCGCTCGGGCGAGCTGGCGGACATTCCAGGGATCGGACCGGCGACGTTGTCCGTCGTTCGCGAGCTGATCGAGACTGGTGAGTCGTCGTATCTCAACGAGCTGCGCGAGGGAATCCCGGAAGGACTGCTGGAGCTTTTTCGGGTTCCCGGACTCAACGCCGCCAAGGTCCAGCTCATTCACGACGCTCTCGGCGTCGACACATTGGAGGATCTGGAGCGCGTGGCGCAGAATGGCCAGCTGGCCGCGCTGCCGAAGTTCGGCAAGAAGACGGCGGAGAAGATTCTCAGAGGGATCGAGATTCTCCGGCGCAACGCGCACCTCAAGCGCTTTCCGGCGGCGGCGGTCGAGGCGCACCTCCTTCTCGCCAACGTCGTCAAGCATCCCGACGTCACTCACGCCGAGGTCGCGGGCTCGATCCGGCGTCACAACGAGGTCGTGGCCGACATCGATATTGTCGCCGAGTGTTCGGGCGATCCGGCGAGCGTGGCGGCATCGTTTGCACGATCGCCCGGCGTCAGAGAGAGCAAGACCCGTGAGGATCCGGGCTCGGTGCACATTCGATTCGTCGACGGGACGCATCTCGACATGCACTGCGTCACCAAGGCGGATTACCCGGTGGCGTTGTGGCGCGCTACGGGAAACACGGCGCACGTCGAAGAGATGAACGTTCTGGCGCGGAACAGAGGCTTCGAGATCGCGGGCAATTCGCTCATCAGGAATGGAGGAAAGCGCGGTGACCTGAAGGACGAAGACGCGTTTTTCAGCGCGCTGGATCTGGAGCCGATTCCGCCTGAAATGCGGGAAGGGATGGGCGAGATCGAGGCCGCGGCGCGGCGCGAGCTGCCAAATCTCGTGACCTTCGACGACATCAGCGGGGTGCTCCACTGCCACTCCGACTATTCCGACGGTGCGGCGACGATCGAACAGATGGCGAACGCCGCAAAGGAGCGCGGCTGGTACTACATCGGAATCTCGGATCACTCGGAGTCCGCGTTCTATGCGGGCGGACTCAAGCGCGACCGGCTCCTTCGGCAGCAGGAGGAGATCGACCGCCTGAATGCGCAGATGAATGGCTTTCGCATCCTCAAGGGAATCGAAGCGGACATCCTGGCCGACGGCCGGCTTGATTACGACGCGGAGATTCTGGACAGCTTCGACTACGTAATAGGATCGATCCATTCGCGCTTCAGCATGGACGGAGATGCGATGACCAAGCGCGTGCTGGGGGCGCTGGACGATCCGCACCTCACGATCCTGGCGCATCCGACCGGCAGATTGCTCCTCACACGCGAGCCATACGCGATCAACATCGAGGCGGTGCTCGAGAAGGCCGTGCAGGTCGGAGTCGCGGTGGAGCTCAACGCCGATCCTCACCGTTTGGACCTGGACTGGCGTTACTGCCGCCAGGCGAAGGAGCTGGGTGTCACGATCGAGATCGGGCCCGACGCGCACTCGACTGCCGGGCTCGACAACGTGCATTTTGGGATTGGAATGGCGAGAAAGGCGTGGCTCGAGGCGGGGGAGATTCTCAACACGCGCAGCGCGGAAGACGTGCTCGCGTTCGCGCGTAAGAGGCGGGCCAAGTGAAACGCACGCCCGTAAAGCGGAAACGGCGAATCGCGAAAACGGCCATTGGCTCTTACGCGCTCGAGGTTCTTTCCCGTCTCAAGCGCGAATATCCGGACGCACGCACCCAGCTCGACTGCGAGACGCCGCTCCAGTTATTGATGGCGACGATCCTGAGCGCACAATGCACCGACAAGCGCGTGAACATGGTGACGCCGCTGCTCTTTCAGACTTTTTCAACGGCCGTCTCGCTCGCCGATGCGTCGCCGGAAAAACTGGAGGAGATCATCAAGAGCACGGGGTTCTTCCGCAACAAGACGAAGAGCCTGATCGGACTCGGTAAGGCTCTGGTCAAGAACCACAACGGCGAGGTGCCAGATTCGATGGACGCTCTCGTCAAGCTTCCCGGCGTCGGACGCAAGACCGCAAACGTCGTCCTTGGCAACGCGTTCAGGAAGAACGAAGGCGTAGTCGTCGACACCCACGTGGGACGGCTGAGTCTCCGCCTCGGCCTCACGAAGGAGAAGGATCCGGTCAAAGTGGAGCAGGATCTGATGCCGCTGTTTCCCCGCGAAGATTGGGCACTGCTCGCGCACCTGCTCATCTTTCACGGGCGGCGAGTCTGCAACGCCAGAGCGCCCAAGTGCGAAATCTGCGTGCTCAGTGACATCTGCCCGTCCAGCAGTGTCTAGTGTTATCATTTAGCGGAAACACAACTGAGCGGGAAGTGACTGTCAACTCACCACTCTGCCACTGACAACTCGCATCCCGTTCAGTTGCAGTACCACTTTACCGCCTTAACACCTCTCTCCAGAAATGACAAAGTTTGCCACGATTGAAACGAACAAAGGCACCATGAAAGCCGAGCTGTACGAGAAGGAGGCGCCGAAAACGGTCTCCAATTTCGAGAAGCTCGCCAATTCAGGCTTCTACGATGGGACGAAGTTCCACCGCGTCATCAAGGATTTCATGGTGCAGGGCGGCGATCCCTACTCGAAGGGCGGGGAGCACGCCAAGGGTCCCGTTGGAACGGGCGGCCCGGGCTACAAGATCGACTGCGAGACGCAGGGAAATCCGCACAGGCACGAGGTTGGCGCGCTGTCGATGGCGCACGCCGGAAAGAACACGGGCGGCAGCCAGTTCTTCATCGTGCTCAGTGAGCAGAACACCAAGCACCTGAACGGAGTGCACACCGTTTTTGGGAAGGTGATCGAAGGGGTCGACGTGGTCCCCAAGATCGGCCAGAACGACACCGTGTCGAAGGCCAGAGTATCGAGCGGGCCGGAGGCGAAGTGATGGCGACGAAAAAGAAGACCGACCTGAGTGCCGCGCTCACCGGGCTCATCCTCGGGGCGGTGACCCTGTTTCTGCTGCTGACATCGATAGTGCTGCTGACGAACGCGCACTTCCGGGACAAGCAGGCGGCAGAGGCGGCCCACCAGTAAGATCTTGGCACAAGTAATTGACGTAAAGCAGGTCAATAGTATATTACTGACTGGTCAGTAACTATTTCTTTAGCAATGCCTAGAACCAAGTCAGCCAAGCCCAAGTCGGCCCAACCAAAATGGCGTAGACGACCCGAGCACCGGCCCCAGCAGATCATCGAGGCCGCCCTCGAGGTTTTCGGCGAATGCGGGCTCGCCAACGCCCGGCTCCAGGACATCGCCGAACGCGCCGGAGTCTCCAAAGGCACCATCTACCTCTACTTCCCCAACAAGGAAGAGCTCTTCCGCGAGATGATCCGCCAGACCGCCGTCGCAGCGATCGAACGAGCTGAACAGGGACTCGCTCAAGGGAATCCCACCACTCAGCTGCTGGCCTTCATGCGGGGCTACTGGGCGTTCGTTCGCTCGCCAGCCTTCATCACCATTTACCGCCTCGTCCTCGGAGAGCTGCACCAATTCCCCGACCTCGCGAAGTTCTACGCGCACGAGGTGGTCGCTCGCAGGCAAAGACTCCTCGGCGGAATCATCCGCCGCGGAATCGAGGCCGGCGAATTCCGCGAGATCGATCCGATGATCGCCGCGCGCATGCTCGTCGCTCTTACCGTAATGAATGGCATCTGGCGTGACGAGCACACCGGCGTCCCGCTCCTCGCCCACAAGAGTGACGAGGAAGTCTTCAACGAGCTGGCCCAGTTCTACCTCCATTCGATTACGCCATTCGCAGGCTCATTCGCGCAGGCCGATGGCGCTCCACCGGACGCAGTTTCGTTCATTCCCCTCATAAATGACTAAGACCTTTCCCAGCGTGAGCCGCCGCCTGTTCGCGGCCGTCGCAACAATTGCAACCGTATCGTCTGGCGCGCTCGCGCAGACGCCCGGCCCCTCGCCAGCTCCAACAGCTACGCAGCCGGCGTCGGCGATTCCCCTCACCCTAGGCGACGCGGCGCGACTCGCCGCGCACCAGAGCGCGCTTTCCCGGGGCGCTCGACTCCGCGCCGACGAAGCAGGCGCTCGCGTGCGCCAGCGCAGGGCGGATCTTCTCCCGATGGTGAGCAGCTACGTCCAGGAAGCCGGCCGCACCTTCAACACCTCCACGCTCGGCATCGATTTCCCGGCGACGCCCGGCCAACCGCCGCTGTTCGATCCGCAGGGACAGGTCGAGGGCCCGATCAACACGCTCGACGTTCGCGGGCGCGTGCAGCAGAACCTTCTCGATTTCGGCGCCCTCGGACGCATTCGCTCGGCTCAGGCCCAGGCGCGCTCCTCGAGCGCGGACGCCGACGCTACCGCCGAGCAGGCCGCGAACATCGCGACCAACGCCTACGTGAGAGCGATGCGCGCAGACGCGGATCTGCGAGCGCGTCAGGCCGACACCGTCCTCGCCACCGAGCTGCTCAGTATCGCACAGTCGCAGCTGCAGGCCGGAACTGGTGTCGGGCTCGACGTCACGCGCGCCAAGTCACAGCTCGCGAACACACGCGCTGCCCTCATCGCGTCACGCAACGCGCGTGACCACGCGCATCTCGATCTCCTGCGCGCCCTCGCGCTTCCCGTTGGAACCGAAATCGTGTTGACGGATTCTCTCTCCCCCGCGACCGATGGCGAGCCGCTTCCGGACGAGGCAGCACTGGTCGCACAGGCGATTCGCAATCGGCCCGACCTCCTCGCCGAAGACGAGCGCATCCGCGCTGCCAAACAGGGTCTCTCGGCCATCAAGGCCGAGCGCCTTCCCTCGCTCGGTCTCGTCGCCGACGATGGCGTGATCGGAAAGAACGGCGCGAAGCTGCTCAACACCTACACCTGGGGCTTGCAGGTCACGCTCCCGATTTTCGACGGCTTCAAGCGGGAAGCGCGGGTTCAGGAACAGCAGTCGGTTGTGAAGGAGGCGGAAATTCGCCGGCGCGATCTCGAGCAGCAGGCGCAGGCCGACGTGCGCGGCGCACTTATCGACCTGTCCGGCGCCCGCGAGCAGCTCGGTGCGGCGACCGAGAGGCTTAGCCTGGCCGAGCAGGAAGTCGTGCAGGCCCGCGACCGCTTCAACGCCGGGGTCGCCGGAAACGCAGACGTAGTGAACGCGTCGCTCGCCCTCACGAGCTCGCGGACGCTCGTGAACGACGCCGAGACGTTGTATCAGCTCGCGCGCGTGTTGCTCGCGCGCGCGACGGGAAGCGTTACGACACTCAGATGATCGCGAAGATTTACTTGCAAAACTCCAATTAGACTATCAGGAATACAGGAAAGGTTATGGCAACCGCAATCAACACCGAAGCCCCCGGGACCCCAGCTACACGCAACGGCAGAACCGCCGCATCCAAGCCCAACACACCGTCGACGAAGAAGAAGTTCGTTCTTTCAATCGTCGGTGTCGTCGCGCTGATCCTCCTCGTCTGGGGGTTCCAGAAATGGAGTTATGGCCGCACGCACCAGTCGACTGACAACGCGCAGGTCGACGGTCACATCGTGCCGGTGCTGGCCAAAGTTGGCGGCTACGTGAAGACGGTCAACGTGAACGAGAACGATCATGTGAACGCCGGACAGCTGCTCGTGCAGCTAGACGACGCCGACTATCGCGTCCGTCTCCAGCAGGCGCAGGCTGATCTCGCGGCTGCCGAAGCGACGGCGGGCGGTGGCGGATTCTCCGGGCAGGCGGAGGCGCAGGTTCAGAGCGCCACCGGCCAGCGTGCCGCACTGGATGCGCAGATCGGTGCCGCTCAGGCCAACGCGAACAAGGCTGACGCCGATCTTGCCCGCGCCAGGGAGCTCGTCGCCAAGCAGATCATCTCCAAGCAGCAGCTTGACGCCGCACAGGCGACCGCGGACGTCGCGCACGCGAATCTCCTCGCTGCCCAGCGTCAGGCCTCAGCGGCCGGCGGAACGGTGAACACCATGGAAGCCGGCGTGCGTGTCGCCAACGCGCGCTCCCTCGCCTCTCGTGCGGCGGCGGAGAACGCTCAGCTGCAGCTCGATTACACGCACATCACCGCGCCGGCCTCCGGCGAGGTTTCGAGAAAGCAGGTGGAAGAAGGACAGCTCGTCGCGCCGGGACAGCCTCTGCTCAGCATCGTCGCTGACACCGGTGTCTGGGTCACCGCGAACTTTAAGGAGACCCAGCTCGCCAAGATTCGTCCCGGCCAGCCGGTGGAGTTCGAGATCGACGCCTATGGCGGCTGCGTCGGCCAAGGAAAGGTCGCGAGCGTCAGCGGCGCGACCGGAGCGAAGTTCGCGCTCCTTCCGCCGGACAACGCAACGGGAAACTTCACCAAGGTCGTGCAGCGTGTTCCGGTGCGGATCTCCGTCACCAAGCCCTGTGCGGGTAACTATCCCCTGCGGCCAGGTCTCTCGGCGAACGTCCACATAGACACCTCGAACCGGTGAGCACGGCTGTGCTTCGGTCGTCGGGGATGACTACATCCTCCGAGGACCGCTACTCGCACAGGTACATCATCGCCGCCACCGTCACGATGGCGGCGATGCTCGAGCTCATCGACACCTCGATCGTCAACGTCGCGATTCCCCACATGATGGGGAATCTGGGCGCGACGCTCGACGAGATCGCGTGGGTATCGACCTCGTACATCATCGCCAACGTCATCGTCATCCCGATGTCCGGGTGGCTGTCGGCGTACTTCGGCAGAAAACGCTACTTCACGGGCTCGATCCTTCTCTTCACCCTCGCGTCCTTCTTCTGCGGCGCATCGCATTCGCTGCTGGGACTCATTTTCTGGCGCGTGATTCAGGGAATTGGTGGCGGGGCGCTGCTTTCGACGGCGCAGGCCACGCTCTATGAATCGTTCCCGCCCGAAGAAGCAGGAACCGGCATGGCGATCTTCGGCGTCGGCGTCATGGTCGGCCCGACACTCGGCCCCACGCTCGGCGGCTGGATCACGGACAACTACAACTGGCCGTGGATCTTCTACATCAACGTTCCGCTTGGCATCATCGCGGCGATTCTCACCGTCAGCTACGTGAGCGACGCCGAGCACCAGGAGCGGGCCGAGACGATCGACTACCTCGGAATAATCCTGCTGACGCTCTGCGTCGGCTCGCTGCAGTGGATGCTCGAGCGCGGTGAGCGCTACGACTGGTGGGAGTCACGCTTCGTCACGATGCTGGGCTTTACCGCGCTCTTTGCGGGAATCGCCCTCATCTGGCACGAGCTGACTACCGACGAGCCCGTAATCAACTTCCGCATTCTGAAGAGCCGGCAGTTGACCGCCGGCGTGAGCCTGGGATTGCTGCTCGGGTTCGCGTTGTACGGCTCCGTCTTCATTCTCCCGGTCTTTCTCCAGCAGCTGCTGCAGATGACGGCATGGCAGACCGGAAAGATCATCCTGCCCGGAGCGATCGCATCGGCCGTAACGATGGCGGTGGTGGGACGAAACGCGATGCGGCTGGATGCCCGCTACACCGTCGTAGCCGGTGCCATACTGTTCTTCCTGTCGATGCTGAAACTCTCGCAGCTCACATCCGCGAGCGGCTCGCATGATCTCTTCTGGCCGCTGATACTTCGCGGCATGGGGCTCGGGCTCATCTTCGTTCCGCTGACGAACGCGACGATGGCGGACCTCAAGATGAAGGATCTGGCGCAGGGGACCGGCATGTTCAATCTCATGCGCCAGCTCGGCGGCTCGCTCGGAATCGCGGTGATGGCGACCCTTCTCGCGCGCTTCATGGCGTCCGAGAAGGCGGTGCTGGTCGAGCACGTCGGCGCCAACGATCCCGAGACATTGAGCCGTCTCTCGATGCTGGCGCGCGGTCTCGTAGCGCGCGGAACCAATCCGATGATCGCGCAGCAGCAGGCGCTCGCGATCCTCGACCGTCAGGTCACGGTGCAATCGAGTATGCTTGCGTTCTCGCGAATTTACCTGTATAGCGGACTGGTGCTGATATTCGGGCTGCCGCTACTGCTCCTGTTCAGGACCGGCCGCGCGCGCGGTTCCATGGGACCAGTTCACTAGCGTGAGATAGCACTATTGTCGACGGGGAATGATGGCGACGCCGGTAAGGTGGTTCCGGCCGTATCTTACGGCCAGAACCCCTACCCACCGGTATTGTCAGCCCTTCAACAGTCGAACCCAGCCATACGTATTTCTGATCAGGAACGAGAGCTCGTAAGTCTGGCCAGGAATGGGGACGAACGGGGCTTTGCCGGGCTCGTGCGTCTTCATCAGCGACGCGCGTATATAGTGGCACGCTCGATCGTCATGACGCACGAGGATGCGGAAGATGCGGTGCAGGAAGGTTTCCTGCGCGCGTATCAGGCGCTCGACCGGTTTGATCCGGCGCAGGCTTTCGGCGCGTGGCTCAATCGAATCGTCGCCAACGCGGCGCTCGATCTGGCTCGCCGCCGGAAGGTGAGAAATGCTGAGGAGATTTCCGAATCGATTCCGGCCACTTTCCGCGATCCGGCGGAAAGCGGCGAGCTGCGGGAGCGGCTCGAGGCGGCGCTGGCGCAGCTTCCGGATCGCGCACGGGCGGTGATAGTCATGCATGATATCGAGGGCTTTACGCACGCGGAGATTGGCGAGATGTTGAGTATACCGGGTGGAACGGCTCGCTCGGATTTGCACCATGCGCGGCAGAAACTGCGCGTGTTGCTCGGAAACCTGAGGGATTAGAGATGGAAGATCGTACCGATTTGCGACTCGACGACGGAGGCGATGCGAAGATCACGGAGATGCTCCGTGATGTGTACGCACCGCCCGCCGGAGGCGCATATTGGGACGCCCTCGAGACCCGCATCATGTCGTACATCAAGGCGCACGAGGACGCGGTCGTCGGCATCCCCGTCAACTGGTGGTCGGATCTCGCCAGTTGGGCGGGGCCTGGTCTCGCGGCTGCGGCTCTCTTGTTCGTCGCGGCCGGCTTGATGTGGTCGCGGCAGAAAGACGAAGATCTGCGCACGACTTACGAGGCCGTCACGGAGCCACTCGCTTCGGACGTTCTGCCTGGCGCTGTCCAGGTTGTAACGGCTCCGCGCGATGGCTCGTCGCAGCGCGAAGCGACGTTCCGCTACGTTTTGTCACACTGAGGATCGCGATGGAACGCTCAAAGGGTTACGCAATGATGTTCCTGCTCGGCGCTTTCGTCGCGGGCGTCGCGCTGGGTTTCACCGCCGACCGGGTGATGGACGCAAAGCATGGCCGCGACATGCATGGACCGCGCGCATATCGGCAGAGAATGGCCGAAGAGCTCAAGCTCACTCCCGACCAGCAGGCATCCGTTGATTCGCTGATCGAGCAGAAGCATAGGCAGATCGTCACGCTCTACAAGCCGGTGAAGCCGCAGCTCGATTCGATCGCGGTCCTGGCGCGGGTAGTTAGCGACAGTACTCACGCGCAGATCAAGCGACTGCTGAATCCGGACCAGCAGGCGAAGCTCGAGAGGATGCGCGCGGCCGCGCGCCGTGACCTCGCTGAGCGTCGAGGCGGAGACTCGGCTGGAAATCCTCCAGTGCCGCCACCTGGAGCTTCACCTTACTAGGAATGAACGCCCGAAAACAAGAAGAGCGCCGGTGCAGAGACTGCACCGGCGCTCTTTGTCGTTATCCCTTCGAAAGGTCAGACGTTATCCGGGGCGGCTTTTCTCTCGCCCTTTCCGAAGTTCTTCTGGATCTTGCCCTTGAGCTCTTCAGCGCGCCCCTTGATGTGCTCGCTGGAATTGTCGGTGGCATCGCCCAGATTGCCGCGGATCTTCCCTTTCATTTCCTTCGCGGTTCCTTTGACTTGGTTCTCGAGACCCCTTTCCTTTAGATCCTTCATTTAACCCTCCTCGGTAGAATCAGGTGCTTTCTGTTGTGCCTCTCATAACGCAAGCGATATGCCCGCGTTAGCGTCTGTTTTTTACGTACGAGGTATCGGCCTTGCAAAGGGTCGCGCGCTTGCGGAAATTCCGGGGTCAAAGCCGCCGGCAGTTGGGTGGCCTGAACCTCTATAGGTCGCGCAAATCAGCACTAACCTCGAAGCTCGTCCGAGCGGCCACCATCTCGCAAAACTCACTCTTCTCGCGTTAGGCGTCGTTTATGGGGACATCGGCACCAGTCCCCTCTATGCCCTGCGCGAGTGCTTCAAGCCGGAGCATGGCCTCGCTCCGGCGCCGGAAAACGTCTACGGCGTTCTGTCGCTGATCGTCTGGTCGCTGATAGTCATCGTCAGCATCAAGTACATCATCTTCATCATGCGGGCGGACAACAACGGTGAGGGCGGAATTCTCGCGTTGCTGGCGCTCATTCTTCAGAAGCAGCGGCGCGATGCGGACTCCTTTCGTCGCAAGACGATAATCGCGCTCGGATTGATCGGAGCGGCGCTCCTCTACGGCGATGGCGTGATCACTCCGGCGATCTCCGTGCTGAGCGCCGTGGAAGGTCTGGAAGTGGTGGCTCCGCAATGGCAGCACCTGGTACTCCCCCTCACCGTCGCGATACTCGCTGCGCTTTTCTTCTTCCAGCAGCACGGCACCGCCAAGGTCGGGCGGATATTCGGGCCCGTGATGGTCGTCTGGTTCGGGACGATTGGGGGACTCGGACTGGCCGAAATTCTGCAGGCCCCGCAGGTCCTCGCCGCGGCGAATCCGCTGTACGGCCTGGAGTTTTTCGTTCGGCATGGGCACGCCGGATTCGTTCTCCTCGGAGCCGTAGTCCTGGCCGTCACCGGAGCGGAGGCGCTCTACGCCGACATGGGACACTTCGGCAAGCGGCCGATCCGCCTCGCCTGGTTCCTCCTGGTGTTGCCGGCGCTGCTGGCGAACTATTTCGGCCAGGGCGCGCTGATCCTGCGGGACCCGGCGAGCGCGGTCAATCCGTTCTTCCTGCTGGCGCCCAGCGCGCTCCAGTATCCGCTGATCGCGCTCGCAACGATCGCCGCGATCATCGCGTCGCAGGCTCTCATCTCCGGCGCATTCTCACTCACGCACCAGTCCGTGCAGCTCGGCTACAGTCCGCGCGTGCAGATCGTCCATACCTCACAACAGGAAACAGGGCAGATATTCGTTCCCGAAGTAAACCGCGCGCTCGGACTCGGCTGCATTCTCGTGGTGCTCATGTTCAGATCTTCGAGCGCGCTCGCCGCGGCGTACGGAATCGCCGTCACAGGGACGATGACCATCACGACGATTCTCTTCTACGTGCTGGCACGGACGCACTGGCAGTGGAGTGTCTGGCGAGCTGGCGTCCTTACCGCCTTTTTCCTGATCATCGATCTTGCGTTCTTCTCCGCGAACATGCTCAAGATCGTGCAGGGAGGCTGGGTGCCTCTCGTCATCGCGCTCGGAATTTTCACCTTGATGACGACCTGGCAGCGTGGACGCCTGATCGTACGCAGCCTGCTGGTGGATGCTTCGATCCCTCTCGACGCGCTGCTCAGGGATCTGGGCGACGAAAATCCGGACAAGCGCTTCAAGCCCCCGCGTGTTCCGGGGACCGCGGTGTTCCTGACATCCGAGTCGAAGAACGCCCCGCTGGTGCTGCTGCATCACCTCAAGCACAACAAGGTGCTGCACGAGAACGTGGTTCTGCTTTCGATCGTCTCCGCCCAGGTGCCGGAAGTTCCGATCACCGAGCGCATCGAGGTGACCTGCTTTCCGCACAATTTCGGGCGCATCAAGGCAAAGTACGGCTTCATGCAGACGCCCAACGTGCCCGAGATTCTCGCGCTGGCGGCCGAGCGCGGCATCATCGCCAAGCCAACGGAGACCACGTTTTACCTCGGCCGCGAGAACCTCATCCCCACCGGAAACAAGCCGCTCGCGCACTGGCGCAAGCGGCTTTTCATTTTCATGCAGCGCAACGCCCGCCCCGCGACGGAGTTTTTCGGAATACCACCCAATCGCGTGGTGGAGCTGGGCTCGCAGATGGAGTTCTAGGGCTTTTCCCCTCAGGGTCGCTTTGCCGCAGTTAATCGCGATCGGGTCGGCGCACCCTCTCGAAATCGCGACGGTCCTTCTTGGTGGGACGGCCGCGATCGTAGCCGGGAACCGACCGCGCTACTTTCACCTGCAGCTGCATCGCCTCACGCGCTTTTCGCCCTTCTTCGGTTTCTTCGTAAAGCTTGGCCGCAATTGGAGCGGGTCCGCGGTGCTCCGAGAGCGCGCGGACCGTCACGATGTGATGGTACGGACCGAGCCGGATGCGCAGAGAATCGCCAACCTGGAGCTGTTTGGCGCGCTTGGCCCGCTCGCCGTTGACCTCGACCTTTCCGGTTTCGATTGCCGTCGCCGCGAGCGCCCGCGTCTTGAAGAAACGCGCGGCCCACAGCCATTTGTCGAGCCGGACCCGGACTATCTCGCCTAAATTCATTTTTCGTTGCCGTGACGAGGTTGCGGAGTCAGAAAGATAAGGCAGATCCTTCCCCTGCCGGGAGCAATTGTGGCTCAACAAGACGACTGGTCAAGCCAACTGAAAAAGATCGAGCGGGAGTTCGAGGGACTTCCGCCCGAGCCTTCGCCTGCCCTGAAGAAGCTTCAGAGCGAGGAGGAGCGGCGCGCGCAGGAGCGCACTCAGCAGCGCGTGGCCATGTTCGGCGGCGGGGCGCGATTGATCCTCGTGTTCGCGCTCTTCGCCGCGCTTGCGGTCTGGCCATACGAGCGCGCGTGCGGTTTGGGTCTGTTAGAGTATCTCGGCGTCGAAGTCGTCATCATCGTTGGCGGCTTGTGGGTGGCGCTCACGACCTGGCGCTACCGGCTTCCCAAGATGCACACGCTGTCGCTGCTGATCGTCCTGACAAGTCTGATACTGATAGCGGTTGAGGTTCTTCCGCGGATCGGATATGCGGCCGTTGACCCGAAGCATCCTCCGCAGTTCTCGTGTCCGGAAACGCAGAACGCGTTGCCCCGTACTTCCGCCGTGAAGCAACGCGTCCAATTTGCGACTCGTTCGATCGAGGCGCGCTGGCAGTCGCGCGCCGACGAGCTGTCTAGGCGATTCCGTCCGCAGCGAGCTGCTTTAGCGCAGATCGAGCGTCCCGAATTGTTGCCGCAGCAAGCTCCCTGATCTCATCGGCTGACACCGGTTCGATTTCGCCCGCATCGACTCTGTACGTCCGCTGAGCGCGCACCGGGGCGAAAGTTCTGATCCGCACGGGCACGCGAAGCTGGATCTTGTTCGGCAGGTCGTCCAGGCGCTCCCGCAACAGCGGCTCCATGCGCTCTTTCGTCAGCGGCTCCATACGCTTTTTCATTAAGGGCTCCAGCTGCTCACGCATCCTCTGCATGTCCGGTCCGAACATCATCCCCTCCGGACCGTTGAACTCCATCATCCCATCCATTCCCGGCATCATGAAGTTGAACCGATTGCCGGGGCGCATGAGGTCGCTCGCTTTTCCGGCCGTGACTTGCACATCCCGGAACCGTCCGAGCGAATAGACCCGAAGATTCACCCGGCTCCCGGGAGCGAGCCTCTGCACTTCACGGCTCAGACGGTGCGCTGCGAGTCCATTTGTGTAGGAGTCGTCGGTGTCGCCCGAGGAGGTGCGGAGATCCACCCCGTTGATCGAAGCAATGCGATCTCCTTCGATGATGCCGGCGGTTTCAGCCGGGCCTTTGGGCGTCACCGCTTCGACGAAAACGCCGAGCGTGTCGCGCTTTGTCCCGGTGGTACGGAGCTCAAGGCCCAGCGCCGCGCGCTTTGCCATCGCCGAATCCATCCTGTAGAAGATCCGGTTTCGGAGCGCGGAATCCTCGCGCCCGCCGCCGCGGAAGATGCGGCATTCGACGCGTCCATCGGGATAAGTGGTGCAGCTCGAGTCCGGCTTGACTGGTGTCACCTGTGCGTTCAGCGTTGCCGCGGCGGAGGCAGCGGCTAAAGCGGAAAGAAGCATTAGTGCTTTCATCCTGTCTCCCTTGATGGTTCTGTGACATAGGACATCGGGCCGCATCCAAGGGTTGCCGCCGCTGCAAAAGGGGCCGGCCGAGGTGATATTGAAAGCATGTCTACGACGTTGGAGCCCCGCGAAGCCCCCACGCACGTTCGCGAGATCGACGTTCACGCGTTCGAGCACCATTGGCAGGACGAAGCGGACGCGGCCTATCTCTATCGGATCCTCGCCGCGGCGGAGCCGGACCCGAAAAAGAAAGACATCTACTCGAGATTGGCGGACGTAGAGGACCGGCACGTCGTAGTCTGGTCCGATCTTCTGGCACAGCATGGACATCTGCCGGCGGAATTCCGTCCGAGCGGACGTGCACGACTCCTCGCCGCATTCGGGCGCTGGTTCGGCCCGGGCTTTCTACTGCCGATGCTCCTCGAGGAAGAGGGACGCGAGGTCAGAGCGTACCTCGACATGCATCGCGAGACGGCGCTCGGAGCGCCGGGCGGTGCCGAGGCGCTCGTACTCGCCCGCGAATCTGCTGCCCACGCGACAACGCTCGGCGAGATCGCGGGCAAGGGTGGGGAGCCGTGGCACAAGACGGCGTCCGGCGGATTCCTTCGCAACGTCGTGTACGGATTCAACGACGGACTCACCGCGAACTTCGGTCTGGTGGCCGGCGTGATCGGCGCGGCGACCGTGAACCAGCACCAAGCGGTAGTTGTTGCGGGCATGGCCGGTCTCATTGCCGACGCCCTGTCGATGGGTTCGAGCGGATATCTCGCCAGCAAGAGCGAGCGCGAGGTCTATGAGTATGAGATTTCCATGGAGAAAACGGAAGTCGAGCTCATGCCGGAGATCGAGCGCGACGAGCTGGCTGTCATATATGAAGCCAAGGGGATGGACCGCACCTCCGCATACACGCTCGCAACGCAGATAATGGGCGACCCTCAGCAGATGCTGAAGGAGCAGGTGCAGGAGGAGCTCAAGATCGGCGAGTTCACCATGTCGCCGTTCAGGGAAGGTTGGATCACCGGGCTCGCAACCGCGTTCGGCGCCGCGATTCCGGTATTTCCATTTCTCATTTGGCACGGTGCGACCGCGATCGCGATCGCGTTCACCGTTGCGATGCTCTCGCACTTCCTGGTCGGAGCCGCGAGGTCGGTGTTCACGGGCCGCGGAGCTTTCCGGTCCGGCTTCGACATGTTCGTGGTCGGCGTCGGGGTCGCGCTGGTCGGCTATTTCGTCGGCGGGTGGGTGGGGCGGCGGATCTAACGCCGACTCTCAACGCGCGGGAAAATCTGCAACTGCAACTGAACGAGGGTTCCCGGGCATCATCAAGGCTACACCGGCTGCCCTTCGCGCAACGCCTGCGATTGGAGCAGAATCGTACCGAGCCCGAGCACCCCGGCTACCAGCGACACCCAGCCACCGACGACCGGTATGATCCCCACGACGAGCAGGAGGAGCCCGCCAACGAGAAAGTTCACGAGCGCTCCTTCGCGGCCCTTACGTGCGCGCGCGCCAAGCAGTAGCTGGCCCAGCCACACGGCGAACGGGATGCTTGCGAGGCACACCAGGATTACGTAGACGGCGGCCGTAAGGAGCGCGAGTGGTAGGCCGATGATAGTGATTGCCGCGACGCAAATGGCAATTGGGACCAGGATCGCCCATCCCAGACCGACCAGTGCCGACCGGCCCGGACGCTGAGGGAGTATCTCGGCCGCCTCCGCCATAAAGCGGGGGAAAAGAGCCACCGCGACCGCACCCACCACGAGGAAACCGAGTATCCAGAGCACGTGCCAGAGTCGCCACCCCGTTGAGACCGGGAGTGCAGTAACGGTCCCCGTGATGCGCGCGGCTGGATCAATGCGGACCTTCCCTGCCGGCACGCGATAGCGGAGGTTCCCAGCGATCTGAGCGTGCGGCCCGATATGAAGCGCTCCGCCGGCGACCTCGACATCACGGCCGACTACGCCGTTCAGGATGATCGCGCCGCCTGACGCCAGGAGCCCACCGCGCACGGTCCCGTTGACCTGAACCGTCCCACCTATGAGATAGGCGTTCCGCGCGATGACCGCCGCGGAATCCAGTTCGACGGTGCCGCCCGCGATAGTGGTGTTCCGATCGACGGCAGCCGCTACGTGAACCTCACCACCGGCGGCTCGGAGCGATCCATGGATGCGCCCGGTGACTGCCTGCTTCCCTCCTGCTCCGAGATAATCCCCGCCGGTTGCCCCGGCGAAACTCAGGTCGCCGCCGGCGAGGATTGCGTCGCCAGGCACGCTGTCCATGACCGTCGCCATCGATCCTGTCGCGAGCACATCTTCGCCACGCCGCGTGATTTCGTTTTGCAGCTGCTCACTACGACCGCAGGAGAGCGTTGACGCCATGAGCACGGCACCCAGCAGGGCGAGAAAACGACGACCGTGAGTCTGGAACACCATTTGGATGTCTCCGGCAAGACGATACGAAGCGGGATTCGATGATTGGCCAATGTTGGTTCCCCCTGTTGATCTCGCAAGCGGGAGATCATCCGCACTGGTGCCGGACTATTACTTCTTGCTACCATCATTGATGCCACCACGCCCATACGTTCTCGCCGAAACCAGCTGGAAAGCAGTCAAGGACACACCATTCGAAGTCGCGATTCTTCCCTGGGGCGCGACCGAGCCGCACAACTATCATCTGCCATACGGCACCGACAACTACGAGACAGGCGCGATCGCCGAGCGCGCGGCCGAGATCGCGTGGAAGAAAGGGGCAAAGGTCGTGGTGCTGCCTACGGTTCCGTTCGGGGTCAACACCGGCCAACTCGATCTCAGGCTCGCGCTCAACATGAATCCGAGCACGCACCTCGCGTTGCTCACCGATCTCGCCTCGGCGATCGCGGGGCAGGGCGTGAGAAAGCTGCTGATTCTCAACGGACACGGCGGCAACGACTTCAGGCAGATGATTCGGGAGCTGCAGCCGAAGGTCGATCTCTTCATCTGCACCATCAACTGGTGGACGTGCGTGAAGGGCGCTGACTACTTCGACGAGCCCGGCGACCACGCCGGCGAGATGGAGACGAGCGTGATGATGTCGCTCGAGCCCGATCTGGTACTGCCGTTAACGGAAGCCGGGCCGGGTAGGGCGAGGAAATTTCGCATTGCCGGACTGCGCGACGGGTGGGTGTGGTCGCCGCGCCAATGGTCAAGTGTCACGAGTGACACGGGCACTGGAAATCCTGCAGCATCCACCCCGGCCAAAGGTGAGAAGTTTCTCAGCGCGGTGACGGAAAGGATCGGCGGATTTCTCTTCGAGCTCGCCAAAGCGGACAGGAACAACATGTACGAGTGAGCACCTGATGTCCCGAGCCTCGAACGCGGGAGAGGATGTCGGGGCCTTCAGACCACAATGTTGATCAGTCGTCCGGGAACGAAGACGACCTTCTTCGGCGTGCCGACAGCGAATTTCGCCACCGCCGGCTCTGCGAGCGCGGCAACGAGTGCGGCCTTCTCATCGATGCCGCGCGCGATCGTGATCTTCCCCCGCACCCTGCCGTTCACCTGAACGACGAGCTCGATGGAATCGTCCACGGCGAGCGCAGCGTCGAAGCTTGGCCACGCCGAGTCGAATACGCTCCCCGTTCCGCCCGTCTGCTCCCACAGCTCCTCGGCGATGTGCGGCGCGAACGGCGACACGAGCGGAATCAGCGGCAGTACCTCGTCGCGATGGGGCGTCCGCTCTCCTTTGCGGAGAACGTTCATATACTCCATCATCGCGGCGACCGCGGTGTTGTAGCTCAGACGCTGAATGTCCTCGCCGACCTTCCTGATCGTCTGATGCAGCTTGCGCATCACGGAATGATCCGGCGCGCCCCCGCTCGACATGCTTTGAACCGATGCGAACAGCCGGTCGAGAAAACGGCGGGGTCCCGAGATGCTCTGATCGCGGAAATCGCCACCCTGCTCGTACGGCCCGAGGAACATGAGGTACGTGCGGAACGCGTCGGCGCCCCACTGCTCGATGTACTCGTCGGGGTTCACGATGTTGCCCTGCGTCTTCGACATCTTCGCGCCTTCACGAATGATGTGACCGTGCGCGCGAAACCGCGTGAACGGCTCCTCGAACTCGAGATGCCCCGCGTCGTGCAGAACCATCGTGATGAACCGTGAATACAACAGGTGCAGCACCGCGTGCTCATTGCCGCCGATGTACGAGTTCACGGGCAGCCACTTTTTGGTGACGCTCTTCTCGAACGGCACGTCGTCGCGCCCGACACTCGGATAGCGCAGGAAATACCAGGCGCTGTCGAGGAAGGTGTCGGACACGTCCGTCTCGCGCCGTCCCATCTTGCCGCACCTAGGGCACTCGACGCGATACCACTCCTCGTGTCGCGCCAGCGGCGAGACGCCCGAGTCGTCGGGCTTGAAATCCTCAATGAACGGCAGAATGACGGGAAGATCCTTCTCCGGCACCGGCACCACTCCACACGACTCGCAGTAGATGATCGGAATCGGCGGACCCCAGTACCGCTGCCGTGAGATGCACCAGTCGTGGAGACGGTAGTGAACGATGGGCTTGGCCGACCCACCCTTGGTCAGCAAATCCAAGATCGCCTTTTTCGCGGCCTCTACTCGGAATCCATCGAACACGCCGGAGTTGACGAGAGTGCCTGACTCGCACTCCGTGAACGCCTCGTGCAGCGGCGTGCTCGCATCCTCGCGCTCGCCACAAACTACGCGCACTATCGGAAGCTCGAACTTCGTCGCGAATTCGAAATCGCGCTGATCGTGGCCGGGCACTCCCATGATGGCGCCCGTACCGTACTCCATTAGCACGTAGTCGGAGACCCAGATTGGGATCTCTTTTTCGGTCGCAGGGTTAATGGCGTAGGAGCCAGTGCGCACTCCTGTCTTCTCCGTGCTCGTCTTCCGCGTCACGAGGTCCTGCTTCTTCGTCCTTTCGCGGTACTCGTCGACTCGCTTTTTCTCTTTCGGCTTGGTCAGCGATTCGACGAGCGGATGCTCGGGCGCGAGCACGAGGTAGGTCGCGCCATAGATCGTGTCGGGCCGAGTGGTGAAGACGCGTATCTCGCACTCGTTGCCCTTCACGTCCTGCGTCTCGAACGCTATCTCCGCGCCTTCCGAGCGGCCGATCCAGTTCCGCTGCGCCGTCTTCGTCGTGTCCGACCAGTCGATGTGATCGAGATTCTCGAGCAGCCTCGGCGAGTAGTCGCTGATGCGGAAGAACCATTGCTCGAGCAGGCGCTGCTCGACGGGCGTCTTGCAGCGCTCGCACACGCCGCCGGCAACGACCTGCTCGTTGGCCAGAACGGTCTTGCAGCTCGGGCACCAGTTGACCGCTGCCTGTTTCCTGTACGCGAGCCCCTGCTCGAGGAGCTGGAGGAAGAGCCACTGCGTCCACTTGTAGTAGCTGGGGTCGGTTGTGGCGAGCCTATAGCGCCAATCAACCATCAATCCCGCTCTTTCGAGCTGGCGCTGGAAGTTGGCGATGTTCCGCGGGATGAGCTCCATCGGATGCTGCCCGACCTTGAGGGCATAATTCTCCGAATGAATCCCGAAGGCGTCATAGCCGAGCGGCTCGAAGACGTTGTGTCCCATGAGACGCTGGAATCGTCCATAAATGTCATTCCCTGTGAACGCAAAAAGATTCCCGACGTGGAGTCCTTCGGCCGACGGATAGGGGAACATCATCAGGGCATAGAACGGCCTTTGGGCGCGCTGCAGATCCGTGTGGTTCGTTCCACGCTCCTGCCAGATGCGCTGCCACTTCCGCTCGATCGCCGACGGATCGTAAGTGATGGCGGATGAAGGGAGAGGGTCGTTCCGTGTTGCCGAATTTTCCATCTGTACAAACTAGCGGCTGAGCGACGGAGTTTCATCTCCGGCGCGGCTGACCGAGTCGTTCCACAATCGCTCCTCAAGATGACAGCAACGCCGCTCCCTCTCGCTCCGCGCTCTTCCACCGGCCTACTCAAGCCGTTCTTCAGCGCGTTGCAGCGCCGCGCGCTCGGCACGAGCATCACCTTCGGATCGGTGTTCCTCATCGGGCTCGGCGCAATCTGCTGGCAGGTCTATCGCCAAATTCCCTCGGGAACGCGCCAGGACCTGCTGTCGGTCGGCGGTGTCGAGATAGCGCTTGCGATTGCCGTCCTCTGGATCGCGGTCGCGCTCGCCGCCACCGCCTGGGCCGCGCTGATCTTCGTTCGCCAGCATGTGAGTGGGCCGGCCGCCGAGCTCGCGCGCACGCACGAGGCGATCGCGAAGGGTGATCTTTCGAGCAACTATAACCCGTCGGCTTCCAACCGGGCCGTCGACCGCCTCACACGTTCGACCATATCGATGCTCACCGAGCTGAGGGGCGTGGCTGGCAAGATGCGGAGCTCCGCCGACAACAACAGCGAGCTGGCATCACGGATTGCCACAGCATCGGTGTCCGCAGCAGCATCAGCCCGCGACGGCGCGGCGACGACTAACGCGCTGAGCCAGGACGCCGTCGCACGTGAGCGGGCGATCAAGGAATTGATGGCCGAAGCGACAAAGCTGGTCGAGATCTCGGGAAACCTTCGCGAAGCGGCACAGGAAGGATTGCGACGCGACAAGGCGCTGCGGCAGCTCGCGAGAGAGAATCGGGTGCGTCTCGAGCATACCGCGAGCTCGCTCCAGTCTCTGGCTTCCGATGCGCTCGAGAGCGCAGAAGGAATCAATGCGATGTCGGCGGCAGTGGACGAGATTGGAGCGTTCCTCGTGCTAGTTCAGAAAATCGCCAGGCAGTCGAAGCTCCTCGCGCTCAACGCCGCGATGGAAGCAGCGCGCGCCGGTGAGCACGGTCATGGCTTTGCCGTCGTGGCGAGCGAGGTCCGCCGTCTCGCTAGCAGCTCCGCTGAAGCGGCCCAGCGCACGACCTCGCTCGTCCGGGAGATGCTGGACAGCGTCGCGCAGTCGCGCGAGTCCACCTCGCGCACGGTGGCCACGGTCGAACAGGCTCTCGAGGCGACGCGGGCCGGACGCCAGTCGCTGTCGAGGGTCGAAGAGGGCACGGTCGAAGGAGAAGACCTGAGCGGTCGCATCGAGAACGCCGTTCGTGAATCGAACGAGCTGATCTCGCTCATGACCCAGCGTCTGGCGGGTCTATCCTACGGCACGAGCGCGTTCTCGCGCGCGATGCACGACGTGGCCGTCTCGGACGAGGAGCAGAGCAGAAACATCGCGGACCTCGCAGCCGTCGCGAGCGCGCTGACTGACGCATCCGCGCGCATTTCGGACCTCGTCGGCACCTTCAAGCTCGGCGACACCTGACGGCAGGCATCTGCGGCCTCTCTGATCGCGCGAACTTGAACTGCATCGGAACGAGCCGGGCTCCACTGGAGTCGGCGACCGAAAAGTGAGCGCCCTCGTAGGCGCTGGCCGAGCCGAAACGGCCGTCCCTGGACAAAGCATAGAACTGCAGATCGAATAGCGGCCGGCCGTTCGGATCGAGCAGCCGCCGCTCGGTCATGGCGATCACCCGGTCTATCGTCTTCATGCACGCCTGGTCGGGCGACATCCCCTGCCGCATGAACTCGACCGTCAGGAATGCGCCGCAGACCTTGATGTTCGCTTCGCCACGCCCGGTGGATCCTGCCGCGCCCACGCTGTTGTCGCAGTACTGGCCCGCGCCGATGATCGGCGAATCGCCAACTCTGCCCGGCAGCTTCCACGACAGTCCGCTGGTCGTCGTGACCGAGGACATGTCTCCCGCGGCATTCACAGCGTTCATGTTGATGGTTCCGGTGGTGAACTTCACGTGTAGCGGATCATCAAACGATAGACTTGCAGTTGGCGGAGGTGGAGCGGCGCTGTCGCTTCGCGTGTCGAGCCAGGCGTCGGTCGGGTTGAGGCACGCCTTCCAGCGGAGCCAGTCGCGCCTGCTCTTTTCCGTAAGAAGATTCTGCTCCTTGAATCCCATCTCGAGCGCAAACTTCTTCGCGCCCGCGCCCACCAGCATGATGTGATCGGTGTAGTCCATAACCGCTTTCGCGACGAGCGATGGCGTCGCGATGTCCTCGAGCGCGCCGACGGATCCGGCCCGCTTCGTCGGGCCGTGCATGCACGAGGCATCGAGCTGCACCACTCCTTCCTCATTCGGCAGACCGCCCAACCCAACCGACTGGTCCTCGGGATCGAGCTCCTGGATGTTGACGCCAGCGATGATCGCGTCCAGCGTGTCGGCGTTCTGACGGGTGATCATGTCGAAAGCGCGCGCGACGCCGCGAATGCCGTTCGCGGACGCAACCACGACGGGCCGGAATGCCGGCTCCGTAGCCCTCATCCTGTCGATGACCGCAATCCGCGGAGTCGCGGCATTCGCGCTGCGGTCGAGCGTGAGTGCGGCCGCGGCCGCGGCGCTGGTTCCTAAGAATTTCCTTCTCGAGATTTCCATTCGCCGCTCCCTGTGAGTTAGTCCTTGTAGATCTTCACCGTGATCTTTCCGTCGCTCGTCACCCATGCCCGATACATCCCCGGGGTGTTGAAGGGCGTGGCGATGTTTCCCTTCCGGTCCATCGCGATCACTCCACCTCCGCCGTTCTGCGCCACGAGCTCCTTCATTACGACATCGTCCGCGGCCTGCTGGAGCGAGACTCCGCTGTAGCGAACGCGCGCGCAGATGTCGGCCGCGACGTTGTTGCGAATGAAAAACTCTCCGTCGCCGGTGCCGGAGACGGCGCAGCTCAGATTGTTGGCGTACGTCCCGGCTCCGATGATCGGCGAGTCGCCAACGCGTCCGAACCGCTTCATGTTCGTTCCGCCCGTCGACGTTCCGGCAGCGAGATTCCCCGCCTTGTCGAGCGCGACCGCGCCCACAGTTCCGAACTTGCGCTCCTCACCCGGGACCGCGCCCGTCTTTCCGCTGTCGGCCCGCGTCTTTTCCGCCTCGTACCCTTTCCACCGCCGCTCCGTCCAGAAGTAGTGCGGGGGAACGAGCTTCACGCCCTGTGATTTTGCGAACTCCTCCGCCCCTGCTCCCACCATCATCACGTGCGGTGACTTCTCCATGACCAGGCGTGCGAGTGAAATCGGATTCTTCACGTGCTGGAGGGCAGCGACCGCGCCAGCGTTGAGCGTCCGTCCATCCATGATCGATGCATCGAGCTCGTTGGTGCCTTCAGCCGTGAACACCGCGCCCTTCCCGGCATTGAACAGAGGACAATCCTCCATCACTCTGATAGTCGCTTCGACGGCGTCGAGGCTGGTGCCTCCGCGCGAGAGAATCTGATAACCGGTGCGCAGGGCGATCGTGAGCGTGTCCATATACGCCTTCTCCATCTCCGGCGTCATGCTGGACCTGAGGATCGCGCCGGCGCCACCGTGAATCACCATCACGAAGTTGGGCGCGGACGCCGCCTGTGAATGCACGACGGAGGGGAGGCAAAGCGAGACGAAGAGGCCGGCACATGCGGCCAGTCGAAGCAGAGAGCGCGACATATTCTGGGTGAACGGGGATCGTTGCGGCGCCTGCCTCGCGGGGCGGGCGAGTGACTTCAATAAGGTATTCGGCCAATATAGCTTCCCGCTACGCATGAAATCTCCCCCTCCGTCGAAGCTGAGAAGGCTCCGCCTCGAAGCGGCCGACGCTCCGCGCGATCGAAAATTTCGCGATCAGCGGCATCGAGCTGCATGAGTTTCCTACACTAGTCGTCGCGCTCGCGACAGTGAAGGAGGCGGCCGCGCGACCAGCTTGACCGTTTGCTCAACCCTGAGGCGATGACGGCGCCAAGGCAACTCCCGCAACGGACCCTTGAAGGTTAGTTTCTACCTCCTGCAGCCTGAAAAATTCCGTAAGTGTTTCACCCAGCGAAGGTGAAACGCTCCTAACTCGACGAGAACAGGATTTCCTTCGCATGAAAGGTTCTGACCGCTTCCGGCGGCTTGCATCCTATGCATTTGTCGCCGCGCTCGCCGTGGCGGCCGTTTCCTGCAACGAAGCGCATCCCAACTCCACGCTCGACCCGCACACGGATCTCGGACGCGAGATCGATTTCCTCTGGGATCGCCTGCTTCTCTTCGGCACGATTGTCTTCGTGTTGGTCGAGGTCGTGCTCGTCTTCGTCGTCATCAAATACCGGAAGAGAGAGAACCAGGGCCCGCCGCCGCAGACCCACGGCAGCACCAAGCTCGAGATCGCGTGGACGCTGATCCCGGCGGTGATCCTGGTGTTCATCGCCGTTCCGACGGTCAGGACGATCTTCATCAGCCAGGCGCAGGCCGCGCCCGGCTCGCTGAACATCGATGTGACGGGACACCAGTGGTGGTGGGAGTTCAGGTACCCCGACTACGGCGTGACGACCGCGAACGAGATCTACCTCCCGGTCGGACGCACGGTGAATTTCAGGCTGCGCTCGGCAGACGTGATTCACTCGTTCTGGGCGCCGGAGCTCGGCGGAAAGCGCGACGTCGTGACAAATCGCACGAATTACATCTGGTACACACCCGACACTTCTATCGCCAGCAACGTGTGGAACGGATTCTGTGCAGAGTACTGTGGCGCATCGCACGCCAACATGCGCTTCAGGGTTTTCACGGTGACGCCGCAACAGTTCGAGTCGTGGGTGGCGGGACAGAAAATGCCAGCAAAGTTTGGAGCAGTTGGTCCCACGGCGCCGACGACAGGTCCCATTCCGCCCCCACTCGAGGGGCCGGGTGTGACGACACCGGACGGGTCGAATTCAGCGACGCAAGCCGCGCAGGCTGCCGCGCACGCCATCGCGCAGCAAAGCTCGGGCACAGGTGCAGTCGGGGGCACTCAGCCGGCGATTCCGCGCTCTCAGAATCCTGAAGCGAATCCGGGAGCGCGCCTCGGAGCCGCCCAGTCATCGGTAGCCGCTGCGCCTGCCGGGTCGGCGCAGCCCGGTTACATCTTTCCGCACGAGCAAGTTCCTGACTACGCAATTCCGCACTCGCCGATACCGCCAGGGCTCAAGTTCACGCCGGGGCTCACCGGGAATGCGCACCGTGGGTTGAAGACCTTCACAAGCTCCCCGTGCATCGGTTGTCATTCGATCGCCGGCAATCCGATGGCGATGGGCACGACAGGCCCAAACCTGACCCACGTCGGATCACGACTCACGATCGCGGCGGGTCGTTTCCCGAATACCGCCGCGTATCTGGCGCTCTGGATCAAGAACGCCCGCGCAATGAAGCCTGAAGTCATCATGCCGACGCTCGGCCTCGATGAATACGATCCTGTTCTCAAAACGAAAGTCACGTCAGCAACCGGCGGCCTCACCGATCAGCAGATCGCCGACATTGTCGCTTACCTAACCGCACTGAAGTAACCGGAGACAAGACTTGGCAACCACTGCACGCCCGGCCCCGAAACATTCCCCTGATGCCTACGGAGAGCACTCAGGGCTTTGGAGCTGGCTCAGCACCGTAGACCACAAGCGCATCGGCGTTCTGTACCTCTACACCGCGCTCTTCTTCTTCATGTTCGGCGGGGTGGAGGCGATCATCATCCGCGCGCAGCTCGGTGCTCCGAATCAGCACCTCGTGTCGGCCGAGTTCTACAACCAGCTCTTCACGATGCACGGGACGACCATGATCTTCCTCGCGATCATGCCGCTCTCGGCAGCGTTCTTCAATTTCCTCATTCCGCTCCAGATCGGCGCGCGCGACGTGGCCTTCCCGCGCCTCAATGCCTTCAGCTACTGGGTCTATCTGTTCGGCGGAATCTTCATCACCATTCCGATTTTGTTTGCAGTCGCGCCAAACGATGGCTGGTTCGGCTACGCACCGCTGACGACCAGAGCGTACTCGCCGGGAATTAACATCGACTTCTGGGTGATCGGCCTCCTGATCCTCGGTGTATCGTCGCTCGCTGCGGCGTTCAACTTCCTGACGACGATAATCAATCTCCGCGCGCCCGGCATGACGCTCATGCGGATGCCGATGTTCACCTGGATGGCGTTCATCGTTCAGGTGCTGCTGGTGCTGGCGTTCCCCGTCGTCACGATCGCGCTGGTGTTCCTGCTGTTCGACCGCTTCTTCGGAACGAACTTCTACAACACGGTGAGCGCGGGCGCCGATCCACTGCTCTGGCAGCATCTATTCTGGATTTTCGGGCACCCGGAGGTCTACATCCTGGTCCTTCCGGCATTCGGACTGGTCTCCGAAGTGCTGCCGACGTACTCAAAGAAGCCGCTCTTCGGGTATCCGGTCATGGTCTACTCCGGAATTCTGATCGCGGTCCTTGGGTTCGGCGTCTGGGCGCACCACATGTTTGCCGTCGGACTGGGTCCGATCGCCGACACGTTCTTCGGCTTGACCACGATGCTCATCGCGATCCCGACCGGAGTGAAGATCTTCAACTGGATCGCGACGATGGCGCAGGGCTCCATCCGCTACACGACCGCGATGCTGTTCGGAATCGGTCTCGTCGCCCTGTTCACGATTGGCGGAATCTCGGGGATCATGCACGCGTCCCCGCCGGCCGATCTCCAGCAGACGGATACGTATTTCATCGTCGCACACTTTCACTACGTGCTGTTCGGCGGCTCGATCATGGGGATCTTCGGCGGCATCTACCACTACTTTCCCAAGATCACCGGCCGGCTGATGGACGAGAAGCTGGGCAAGATTCATTTCTGGCTCACCGTCGTCGCCATGAACCTCACCTTCTTCCCGATGCACTTCTCGGGAATGCTCGGCATGCCGCGCCGCATCTACACTTACGACGCCGGTCAGGGCTGGGATCTCTTCAACGCGATGTCCACCGCGGGGGCGATGATCTTCCCCATCGCGATGCTCGTTTTCATCTACAATTTCTTCGTGAGCAGAAAGCGCGGCGAGATCGCCGGCTCGAATCCCTGGGGCGCTGGAACGCTCGAGTGGACGATTCCGAGCCCTCCGCCCGAGTACAACTTCGCGAAGATCCCAACCGTGACGAGCAGGTATCCGCTCTGGGAAGGGAAGGAAGTCGACTACGAGTGCGCGCGCATCAACTCGCAGGAAGGCAAGACTTCGGCTGATCTCGGGATTGTGATGCCGTACAGCACCATCAAGCCGCTCCTCGTGGCGCTGGGCCTGGTGACCATGTTCTGCGGACTCATCTTCGCGCGCGCTCTCATCGGCGTCGGCGCGGCATTAATGATCTTTTCTCTCTACAGCTGGCTCCTGAGCCCGCTCGAGCCGGAGCACGACTAGACAATGACCGCACCCGCCACGCACGTGAGCGCGCCCGCACCACACCACTACACGACGCTGGGTCTCGACAGCCGCAAGGTTGCTATCTGGGCCTTCATCGGCTCAGAGTGCATGCTCTTCGTCTCGTTGATATCGACATATCTGATTTACAAGGGACGGAGCATCGTCGGACCGTTCCCGCACGAAACGTGGACGGATCCCGCCACCGGACACGTCTTCAAGCCGATCCTCAACATTCCGGTGACCTCGGCTTCGACATTCGTGCTACTCATGTCATCGCTGTTCATGGTGCTGGCTCTGGCCGCCGTTCAGAACAAGGAGAAGCCAAAGCACACCCGGGGGGAGCGAATACTCGGCTCGTCCAGGCTGTGGCTCTGGATGACGGCGATCGCCGGCGCGACTTTTCTCGGATTCCAGGCGTTCGAGTTCACATCGTTCGTCCATGAAGGGCTGTCGATTCGGACGAACCTGTTCGGCTCTTCCTTCTTCACGCTCACCGGCTTCCACGGCGCGCACGTGACCGCGGGCGTGATTTGGCTGGTCACGCTGCTCGCAATCGATTACCGGCGAGGCCTGGGCCCGCGTGATTCACTGCTCGTGGACATTGCCGCGCTGTACTGGCACTTCGTCGACGTAATCTGGATCGTGATTTTCACTCTCGTTTATCTCATCAGGTAACCGGCAGGAATGATGGACTCTCACGCCAGCATGACCAATCTCCCGGATTCGGCCGAAGCGCTCGCACACGCGCCGCGCAGGGAAGAAGAGCACGCCCATCCGACCTGGTCCACTTACTGGAAGGTCGCCCTCATCCTCTCGCTGATCACGGTCGGTGAGGTCTGGGCCTACTACCTTCCTTCCTTCGTCGGCTCACGGGGGTTCGTTCCCACGCTTCTTTTTCTGTCGGGACTCAAGTTCGCGATCGTCGTGATGTTCTACATGCACCTCAAATACGACCATAGGATTTTCCGGGTGCTCTTTACCGGCCCGCTCCTGGTGGCGGCCATCACACTGATCGGGTTGATGTTCCTCTTCGGACATCTCTTCATCAAGATCATGTAGCATGTTGTTTCTGGCGCTGCTGCATCCCATCGCCAATCTCAGCTGGTGGCGATGGTCGGTTCACCCGAGTACCGCCGTCGGCATCGCAGCGCTCGGCGCACTCTACATCTGGGCTTCCAGACGACTCCGGCAAGAACCCACCCGCTCTCAGAAGATGTTTTTCTTTTCCGGCCTGCTGCTGTTGTTCGCCTCGCTCAATGGTCCGATACACGATCTGAGCGATGATTATCTCTTCAGCGCGCACATGGTGCAGCATCTTCTGATCACGCTGGTCGTGCCGCCGCTTCTGCTCGCGGGAGTACCGGGTTGGATGATTCGGCGACCACTCGCGACTGGCTTCATTGCACCGATCGCGCGATTTTTCACGAAAGCGCCCATCTGCTTCGTCGTCTTCAACCTAGTGATCGCGGTCTGGCATCTGCCGCAGTTCTACAACGCCGCGATGGCGAATCACAATCTGCACATCCTCGAGCACTTGATGTTCATGGCGGCCGCGGTGCTGATGTGGTGGCCGCTCATGAGCCAGCTTCCGGAGCTTCCGCGGCTCGCGTATCCGGGGCAGATGCTTTACACCTTCCTGATGAGCATCCCGATGTCGATCGTCGCTGTCTACATCGCGATGGCCGACCACGTGCTCTATCCCGCATACAGCGCGGCCCCGCGCGTGCTGCCACTTTCTCCGCTCGAGGATCAGCTTCTTGGCGCGCTCATCATGTGGATCCCGGGCGGGATCATCTTCATCATCATCATGACAGTGGTGTTCTTCAAATGGAACGCCCGCGGCGAAGACTCGACCGTGGGCGCACAGGTAGACTGGAAGCCGTCGACCGCCTAATCGTCGTCGGTTCCTTCGAGCGCCTGCTTCAGCTGCCGTTCCAGCTTCGGGTGCTTGCGCCACAAATAACCGAGCATCAGCCCCGCGGCCAGAAGATTGGCGACGAAGATCTGAACCCACGCGATCTGGCCGAGCGCGGATTGCGCAAAAGCCGCCGCGATCATGTAGAAGCCCAGCGACATCATCACGATCGCCACCAGCAGGCCGGCCAGTATTCCCGGCGTGCGCTCGGCCTGATGCACGATCACGGTCAGAACGATTCCCACGATGAAAAACGCCACGTAGTGGAAGATCGTGTAGCCCAGCACCTGCGTGAACGCGGTGTCGCCTATCATGTTCTTTCCCAGCACGCTGACGACGCCCTTGCCGAGGAATATCGGAGTATAGAAGGGACGTCCCCCAATGGTGTCGACGACGAGGAACCAGATTGCGATCGCCGTCGCGCCGATGAAACCGGTGATCACACCTTCGCGCAGAAAATTGTGCGGCCGCTCAGCCATCGGTGTCCTCTGCTGCGGTTGGGGGCAAGTGTCGCTCGGGGAAAATACGCGACCGCCGGGTATATTCCAAGCGACGCTACTGCTCGTCAGAAGAGAGCGCGCGTCGCGACTCTGGCACCGTTCTCGCCACTTGATGTCCGTCCGTTCCCATTGTTCCGCAATTGAATTTTCCAAACGCTCAACGGCTGACGATGTTCTCTCGTAAAATTCGAATAGCGATTCTGGTGGCGCTCACCGTCTTCGGCGCCGCTCCAACCATCCTCGAGTCACAGACCAAAAAGACAACTACCACCCGACGCCGGGTACGGCGGCCCAGCCGTAACAAACCGCCCGCCGTTCCCGTCGTCCGCTACGGCACGCCGCACAGCGCTGCCGACCTGGCCGCGACGCTCGGCGGACTCACTGGACGCACTCGCAGCGGAATGTGGGGCGTCATGGTGGTGTCGCTCACTCGCAGCGACACGCTGTACGCCTACAACGCTGGCGAGCAGATGCTTCCCGCATCGACGATGAAGTTGATGACGAGCGCGATCGCGTTCGAGCGGTTTGGGCCGACCTACCAGTTCAGCACTGACGCGCTGCGTGACGCGCCGGTCGGTCCCGATGGAACGCTCACCGGGAATCTTTACATCCGAGGCGATGGCGATCCCGCCCTTTCCGGAAAATTTCTGCCGGGCGGTCCATCGGCTCCGATGAATCGTCTCGCCGATCTCGTCGCGTCAAAGGGCATCAAGCACGTGACCGGCAGCGTCATCGGCGACGCGTCGGGGTTCGACGACCAGAAGGTTCCGGAGGGATGGCTCGCGCGCTATCTGCAGGCGTCCTACGCCGCGCGGGTGTCGGCGCTCTCGCTGAATGAGAATGTCGTCGTGGTCGCGGTGACGCCAACCTCGCCAGGCAACCCGGCGACCGTCGTCCTCGAGCCTTCCACCAGCGCGATCCCGCTCGTTGCCAACGTTCGCACCGTGGCGGGCGGCGGAGCGCGGCTCTCATTCCGAAAGCAGGGCAACGGTACGATCGTCGCCAACGGATCGATTGGATCGCGAACCAGCACGCGCAGATACGTCTACATCGTCGAAGATCCGGCGAGCTTCGCTACGGGCGCGTTCTTGAACGCGCTGATCGCGCGCGGGGTCAAAGTCGACGGCGGAATCCGCCTTGGCAAGACTCCTCCCACGGGAGTCAAGGTCGCGAGCCTGCTCTCTCCGCCACTCGCCAGCATGATCGCGGCGATGAACCGGGAGAGCATCAACCACTACGCCGAATTGTTGTTCAGGAACGCGGCGCGCGGTCCGCAGCGGGACGCGGTCGGATCAGTGGCGAATGCCAGCGCCGTCCTCGATTCGTTTTTCTCCAGCAAGATAGGCGTGGACACCAGCAGCCTCATCTTTGCCGACGGTAGTGGCCTCTCGACGATCGATCGCGTGACACCGCGAGCGCAGGTCCAACTCCTGGGCTATGCCCACCGCGCCCCATGGGGTCCCTGGCTCCACTCATCGCTCCCGGTGGCCGGCGACTCCGAGCTCCTGAAGCGGCGCATGCGGAACACCCCAGCCGAGGGGAACCTCCACGCCAAGACTGGCACCACCAACGACGTCATTGCGCTGGCCGGGTACGTCACGGCGGTAAATGGGGAGGTCCTGGCTTTCTCCTTCCTCTACAATGGCCGGGACCGCTGGACGGCCAAGTCCATGATCGACGTCATGAGTGAAACTCTGGCGAGCTTCGGAAGATAGAATCATGAGGGGGTAACCCCTTGAGAAACATATAGTTAGTTAATTTCCCAAATGCCGGAAAGTGGCATCTTTCCTGCACGACTGAGAAGTGGACGCGTGAGGCCGCCGCGCGAGGTAAATAGATATGTCATATCGGACTTTCGTAGACAGAGACGGATCGTATTGGCAGGTCTGGGACTCGCAGCCGACCAAGATGGAGCGGCGGATGAGCGAGGCGGATCGGCGCCGTCCGAAGTATTTCGCCTGGGGCGGGTCGGAACGTCGGACCGGGACGGATTGACGCACCACCAGCCAACGCCGCATCACCCTATCCGAGGGCTATGGAGGCGGCTGGCTGACCTTCGAGTCGCTCCACGAAAAGCGACGGCTCATTCCGATTCCATCCGAGTGGGAAGATCTCTCGCAGCCCGAGCTCCGGGCACTGTGCGAACGGGCCAAGCGCATCGCGAAGTCTGACGGGGCGAGATCGGCCTAGGGAACCGGAACTGAACGAGAGGTGAGCTTGCAGTACACGACATGATCCTGATCGGTGCGTCAAGCAAGCTTTGCGAGTACATCAACCAAGCTTGGCGAAAAGACACCCGCAGCCCGGCCCCGTGCGAGTGATGACCGGACTGAAGGTGCGCTACGGATTCGCGCTGGGTGCGCCAACGAACCCGTATTTGCTGCTACTGACAGGTCAGCTGGCCGTGCGGCAGCGGCTTCGTGCAATTCTTCGTGACGCCGTCCTGCGTTATCACGACTGTGGCTGTGGTTGATCCGTTGTAAGTGATGACCTCGCGGCGCGAAGACGTCGACGGGGATCCGCCACTCAGCGTGACGGTGGCCTGCATCGAGCGAATTATTGTGCCC
>JADGQV010000191.1 GCA_017881465.1 Gemmatimonadaceae bacterium | reverse complement strand
GCACTTTCTGCCGCGGCCGCTCCATCGGCAGGAACACTCTGCACCAGCTGCTTCGCAAAAATCAGCTTGTCATCACCAGGCTTGTAATACTCCGGAATCTTCCCCACCAGCTCGTACCCGGTCCGCTCATAGAACTGGATCGTCCCACCGTACGTCTCCTGCGACGACGTCTCGATCAGCAGCATCTTCCCGCCACGCCGCACGATCTCTTCCTCCGTGAACTTGAGCAGCCGCTTCCCGACTCCACCACGATGCTTGGACTTGTCGACAGCGATCCAGTACAGGTCGAACGTCGACTCCGTAAGCGGCGTCGGGCCGAAGCACACGTACCCCAGCACTGCCGAGCTATCCTCGTCCCGCGCTTCGAGAACATAGGTGAGATATCCGCTGTGCTCTCCCAGCTCCAGCCACTCGTCGATCAGCTCCAGCGCCGTCGCCACTTCCTCGGGCGTGAAATTCCCCGCGTTCTCGAGAATCCTGAAGACGCCGCTGCGATCAGCCGCGGCGAGCGGCCTGATAGTCCGGTTCATCGGTTCTGACTTTACTTGCTGAGGAGCTGCGGCGAGCGCCGGCATTCTTGCGTTGCCCTCATATGTGAATCGACCTGCCGAGCACACCGAGCGCGGCTTCCTTCACCGTTTCGCTGAGCGTCGGGTGCGAGTGCACGGTGATGCCGATGTCCTCCGACGAGCCGCGGTACTCGAACGCCAGCACCGCTTCCTGAATCAGCTCCGACACGTTCGGCCCGATCATGTGAGCACCCAGCAGCTCGTCGGTCTCGGCGTCGGCGATGAACTTTACGAAGCCCGTCGTCTCACCCGCCGTGCGCGCGCGGCCATTGGCGGAAAACGGAAACCTCCCGGTCTTGTACTTCCTCCCGCTCGCCTTCACCTCGTGCTCGGCCAATCCAACCGTCGCGATCTCCGGCCAGGTGTACACCACCGACGGCATCGACTTGTAGTCCATGTGCGACTTCTGCCCGGCAATCACCTCGGCCGCGATCACGCCCTCTTCCTCCGCCTTGTGCGCGAGAAGCTTGCCGCCCACTGCATCGCCGATCGCGTACACGTTCGGGAGATTCGTGCGCATCTGAGAGTCAACCAGAATCTCTCCGCGATTGCCGAGCTTGAGACCGAGCGCGCCAGCATCGATGCCGGTGAGGGCTGATTTGCGACCGACCGATACGAGCACGTAGTCCGCGTCGATCGTTTCCTTGTTTCCATCTTTCTCGACGTCGACGAGAACCCGATTCGCTTCGAGCCTGGCACCAGTGACTTTGGTGCCGACCCGAATCTCGAGACCCTGCTTCCGGAAAACCTTGTCTGCTTCCTTGATGATCTCTTCGTCGTTCCCAGGAAGAATCGTCGGCATCAGCTCGACGATAGTCACCTTCGCGCCGAGCCGGCGCCAAACGGAGCCGAGCTCGAGCCCGATCACTCCGCCACCGATCACGAGCAGATGCTTGGGCACAGAGGGAATCTTCAGAGCGCCGATGTTCGACAGTACGCGCTTCTCGTCGAATTTCAGAAACGGCAGCTCCACCGGAACCGAACCGGTTGCGATGACGACGTTCTTCGCGCGGTACGACTCGGACTTCCCATCGGTGCCCGCGACACTCACCACGTTGCCACGACCTAAAGTCCCACGCCCCTTCGCCCACGTGATCTTGTTCTTCTTGAAGAGGAACTCGATTCCCTTCGTGTTCTGCCCCACGACCGTGTCCTTCCGCTTCATCATCGTCGGCAGGTCCAGCTTCACGTCGCCGATCGTCACGCCATGCTCGGCCGCGTGCAGCCGCGCGAACTCGTAGTGCTCCGATGATGTGAGCAGCGCCTTGGATGGGATGCACCCGACGTTGACGCACGTTCCGCCGAGCGTCTTGTCCATCTCGATGCAAACAGTGTTGAGGCCCAGCTGGGCGGCGCGTATTGCTGCTACATATCCACCGGGTCCGCCGCCGATGATCGCTACATCGCAGTCGACCATCTATTCGATAAGCATCGCGGCCGGATCTTCGACGAGCTCCTTCACGCGTACGAGGAATAGCACCGCCTGCTGGCCTTCGACTATGCGGTGATCATAGGAGAGCGCGACGTACATCATCGGCCGGATCGCGACCTGGCCGTTGATCGCAACCGGCCGGTCCTGCGTCTTGTGCAGGCCGAGTATGCCGACCTGCGGGTAGTTGATGATCGGCGTCGAGATGAGCGACCCGAACACACCGCCGTTAGTGATTGTGAACGTGCCACCGGTGAGGTCATCCATCGTCAGCTTGCCGTCGCGCGCGCGCTTCGCAACCTCCGCGATTTCACGGCTCAGATCGATCGTTCCCTTTCGATCCGCGTCCTTGATGTTGGGAACGACGAGGCCCTGTTCGGCCGCGACAGCGATTCCCATGTTGACGTAGTGCTTGTAGACGATGGTGTCGGCATCCACCTGCGCGTTGACCGTCGGGAACTGCTTGAGCGCCTGACACGCCGCGCGCACGAAGAATGGCATGAACGTCAGCTTGACACCGTGCTCCTTCTCGACCTTCTCCTTGTACTTCTCGCGCAGCGCGTTGATCGCCGACATGTCGACTTCATTGAACGTCGTGAGATGCGCGGTTGCGTGCTGCGACTGAAGGAGATTCTCGGCGATGCGCTTCCGACGCGTCGACATCTTCTCACGCGTCTCCCGCTCGCCCGGCGCGACGCCATTTCCGCCACGCGATGGTGCGCTCGGCGCCGAGGTCGGTGCACGCGCGGCAGGGGCGCCAGTTGGTGCGACCAGCATATCGGGTTTCGACACGACACCGCCCCGCCCGGTTCCGGCGACCGCCGCGATATCGATACCGCGCTCGTCAGCAATGCGACGTGCTGCCGGCGATGACTTGGTCGTTCCAGACTGAGCAGCGGGAGGAGGCGGTGCACTGCGCGCAGTCGCAGGCGCAGCAGGCGTTGGAGCCGGCGCGGGAGCCTTGGCCGCAGGAGCTGCAGCTTGCGTCGCGCCCACCGCAGCTGGAACCGCTGTCTCGTCGAGCTCGCCGAGCACGTCGTCGACGTGCACGACATCGCCCTCATTCTTGGCGCGCCTGGCAAGCACGCCGGGTTTGAGTGCCGGGACTTCTACGGTGATCTTGTCGGTCTCGAGATCGACCAGCGTATCGCCCGCGGCAACGACATCGCCCTCTTTCTTGAGCCACCG
>JADGQV010000095.1 GCA_017881465.1 Gemmatimonadaceae bacterium | reverse complement strand
GTTCGCGTTGTTCGCGTTCGTGAAGCTGCCGTGAGAGACTTCGCCGTTCAAAGTGGCTGTCGGGCCGTTCGGGATGAACATGTTGAAGATGACGGGCCCCGCCGTGGTGCCAACTTTCGTGGCATCCCCGAGATGGATGTGCGAGGCTGTCACGGCTGTCATGTTGGTCAGTGTGAGCGTCCAATCGATCTCTGTTCCGAGATCAACGAATGCCGCGACGCCACTGCCGGGCGAGGTGTTAGTCGATCCTTCGTTAAGGGCGATCAGGTTGGCGACGTACGTCTTGTTCGTCGGGGCGGTAGTATTAGACCCGCAGCTCGTCGCAACGGAGCTACACCAACCACTGCAATCAGACCGAGCGCTACCGTGCTTACCGTTCTGCGCATGAAACCTCCGGGAGGGCGCACGATTAGAAGCTAGAACTTAGGCCCCCTCCAGAAAGGCTGCCCCCGCCAATGACCGCGACGGTACGGCGAGCAGTACGTCTAGGGCGGTGGGCGGCGAAGCGGGACAAATTGGGCCACTCTCCCGCGAAAAACGGTGGCCAGACGGGTTGAATTGGACGCCCTGACAGGGTAGGTTTCCCCTCTCACAACGGCCAGAACGCTGGCCTTCACACCTTCCTCCCACTTAGGCAACCAGATGGGGGGCGGATCATGACCAAAAGGAGGATTGCCAAGTGCCTCGCACATACGAGGCGGTCTACATCTTCGACTCGACTCTCGAAGACGCCGCCATCAACGACAAAATCACGCGCATCCACGGGCTCCTCGGTACCAAGGAGCAGCCCGAGGTCACGCACTGGGGCCGGCGACAGCTCGCCTACTCCATCGGTCCCCGCGACAACGGCTACTACGTCGTCTCCAAGTTCGCGACCGAGCCCACCACCCTGCCCGAGTACGAGCGCGCCCTCAAGCTCGACGACGGCGTCATCCGCTACCTCATCACGCTGCACGAGCACGAAGTCGGCGCTCCGCCGCAGTCCGAGGAAGACCTGGCCGCGGCAACGCGGCGTGACGACGATGACGACGACGAGGATTAATCAATGAGAAGACCACAAAAGAGCTGCCCATTCTGCGAAAGCCGCGTCCGCTGGATCGACTACAAGGACGATCGCACGCTCGGCCGCTTCATCACCGATCAGGGGAAGATTCTTCCCTCCCGTCTCAGCGGCTCGTGCGCCCGTCACCAGCGACAGCTCTCGACGGCCATCAAGCGCGCCCGCTTCCTCGCGCTGATTCCCTACATCCGCGGTCACCAGGCGTAGATGGCCGAGGCCGCCACGCCTGTAGCGAAAACTCAATCGTGGCGGCCGCTGTTTTGGGGGTTGGCTGCATTTCTCGTCTGCCCCTTTCTTCCGTTTTTCGAGGTGTTGATACCGATCCAGCAGACGCTGCTCCTGCTGGTGCCGCTCATCGCGGCCTGCTCGATAGTGGGCTGGAAGCTGGGCGGGCGTGTGGCTCTGGTGCTGATCTGGATCGCTCTTTCGCTCTGGATGTTGCTTCAGCACGCTGGTCCTCCGGGCACGCAGTACGACCAGATGGCGCGTGGCTGGGCGATTCTGCTGGCGGCGAGCTTCGGCGTCGTCAGCCTATGGAGCAACACCATGCCATTCTTCTCGAGGGCGCTCTTCTCGATTGGACTGGCCGCCGGAATCGGGTTTCTGATCGCGCTCTCGTCGCCGAGCGGGATCGCGAGGTTCCAGCACGCGGCGGGAGAGGAGCTGACGAGGAGGGTCTCTACCACCATCGCGAACATCGAGGAAGGGCGAAAGACTCCGGACTGGCAAGAGCTCGCGGCACGAGCTCCGGTGCTGGATACCTGGAACGACGACAGCGAGACGATGATGCGGGCGATTCCCTCGCTGGCGGCGTCGCTGCTCCCGGCGCTGCTCGCGCTGGAGTCGCTGGCCGCGCTGGCGCTCGGATGGGGCGCGTACCGGAGACTATCTCCGGTGCAGATCGGACTGCCCTTGAGCCCGCTGACAGAGTTCACGTTCAACGATCAGCTGGTGTGGGGTTTGGCGGTCGGCGCCACGCTCTGTTTGCTGCCGGCGTTCGAAGAAGGAAGAAATGCCGGCTACAACCTGCTGCTCTTTTTCGGCGCTCTGTACCTGATCCGCGGCATTGGGATTCTGGCGTGGATGGCGCGCGGCCGCTACGTGTATGTCGTAATCCTGAGTCTGCTGCCTCAGGTTTTCGTGATAGTGACGCTCGCCCTCGGGCTGGGCGACACCTGGCTCGACCTTCGCAAGCGCGCCAAAGTTGGCTGACCGTGCGGTTCGCTCCGGCTTTGTGCTAGAATTATTCGTTCTCAACGATCACTGAAGGAAATTTCTCCAATGGAAGTCATACTCAGACAGGCAGTCGAAATGCTCGGACATCCGGGCGACATCGTGAAAGTTTCAGCCGGGTATGCGCGCAACTATCTGCTTCCGCGCGGCTTCGCGTACGAGGCTACCGCGGGCAACCGCAAGCGCATCGAGCAGGAGCGTCAGCGCCTGGAGCAGGCGGAGGAGGGGCGCCGCGGCTCCGCGTCGGAGCTCGCGACCAAGCTCGAGCAGGTATCGCTGACTTTTTCAGCCCGTGTCGGAGATGAGGGCAAGCTGTTCGGCTCGGTCACGTCTTCGGACATCGCGCACGAGCTCGACGCGCAGGGATTCCAGATCGAAAAGCGCCAGATCGAGCTGCACGAGCCAATCCGGGCGCTTGGAGTCTATCGCGTACCGATCCGCCTGCACGCGGATGTGCATCCCGAGATCAAAGTCTGGGTCATCAAGCAGTAGGTCCAAACGGCGGAAGACCTGGCTGCGCCCCGACAGCGCAGCCGGGTCTTTTTGCGTATTACAATTGGCGTGCGAAATGCGAAGTAGAACCCCTCACGGAACTTTCGCACGACAGATAAGCTACATACCAGATATGCGGCCTCCGCGCCGCAATTGAACCTTCACTGAACCGCATGGCCACATCCCTACCATCTGTAACCGCACGCGAAGGCGCGCAAAGGGTGCAGCGCGCCGCCCAGCTTTGCCTGGACATGAGAGCGAACGACGTCGTACTGCTCAATCTGAACGGCGTCACCGACATGACTGATTACTTCGTCATCGCGAGCGGGACCTCTGATACCCACGTGAGATCGATCGGCGAGCACGTGATATCGGAGATGAAGAAAGCGGGACTGACCGTGCATCACACTGAAGGGTTGCAACAGGGCCGCTGGGTGCTGCTCGATTTCTTCGATTTCGTAGTTCACATCTTCCATCCGACGCTTCGGTCGTTCTACCAGATAGAACGGCTTTGGAGCGATGCGGAAACAGTGGCGCTGGAACCACAGGAGTAACGAACAAATGAAAGCGGCACGTATTCTGGCCACCTTGGCCATCTTGCTGTGCGCGACTCGCCTCGACGCGCAGCAATACTTCGGAATGAACCAGGTGCAGTACAAGCACTTCGACTGGCAAGTAATCGAGACCGAGCATTTCCTCGTCCACTACTATCCCGAGGAGCGCGCGGGAGCGATGGACGCGGCCCGACTGGCCGAACGGTCCTACGCGCGGCTCTCGAAGATCCTCGACCACCAGTTCCGCGAGAAGAAGCCGATCATCCTCTTCGCGTCACGCTCAGAGTTCGGGCAGAACAACGTCACCGGAGATCTCGGCGAAGGCACGGGCGGAGTCACCGAAGCGTTGCGGCACCGCCTGATTCTCCCGCTCACCGGAGACCTCGGCAGCTTCGAGCACGTTCTCGCGCACGAAATGACGCACGAGTTCCAGTACGACATCTTCGCCCGCGGCAAGGCGGGCGCGAATCTGCAGACGCTCGACCAGATCGATCCGCCCTACTGGTTCATGGAGGGAATGGCCGAGTACCTCTCGATTGGCCCGGTGCATCCGCTCACGGCGTCGTGGCTGCGCGATGCCGCGGTCAATGGGAATCTTCCTTCCATCGAGCAGATGACGGAGCGCCCGGACAAATACTTTCCGTATCGCTACGGCGAAGCGCTCTGGGAGTACATCGGTGAGCGGTGGGGTGACGCGGCGATCGGCGAGATCCTTCAGAATTCGACGACGCTCGGCATCGCCCGAGCCGTTCAGCGGCAGCTCGGCCTCACGCTCCACGAGCTGAGCGACGACTGGCGCGAATCGGTCAACGCCAAGTATCTGCCACAGGCGGCGGTGCTGGACCGGCCGCGCACCTTCGCGCAGCCCCTTCTCACAGAGAAAAAGAGCGGCGGCCAGATCTTCCTGGCGCCTTCGCTCTCCAACGACGGCAATCGCATTGCCTTCCTTTCCAACGGGAACGAGAAGCGCGGCGAGCTGTTCATCGACCTCTGGCTCGCTGACGCGCACACCGGCAAGCGCATAAAGCGCCTGGTTGAGAGCACGTTGAATCCGAACTTCGAGGAGCTGAGGCTTCTCTACTCACAGAGCTCGTTCTCGAACGATGGGCGCACGCTCGCGTTTACCGCCCAGCGCGAAGGCAAGGATGTTCTCTATCTCATGGACGTCGCCACAGCGAATGTTCGGGCGCGGCTCGATCTTCCCGTGGATGCGGTCTGGAGTCCGGTCTGGTCACCGGATGACAAACAGATTGCGTTCAGCGGACAGCGCGGCGGAATCACCGACCTGTTCATCGTGAATGCCGACGGCAAGGGCCTTCGTCAGTTGACGAACGACATGTACGGAGATCTCCAGCCCGCGTGGTCGCCCGATGGCCGCCGCATCGCCTTCGCGACCGATCGCGGTCCGGGGACTGATCTGTCGATTCTGAAGATTTCCAAGTGGCGCATCGCGGTAATTGATGAACAGACGGGCGCGATCGAAGTGCTCCCGGGCCAAGGGGGGCTCAATCTCAATCCGCAGTGGTCGCCCGACGGCCGCGAGCTCGCCTTCATCTCCGACCGCACGGGAATCCCGAACGTCTTCCTCTACGACTTCGCGACTCAGCAACATTACCAGATCACCAACGTGCTGGGCGGTGTCTCCGCCATCACGGAGTACAGCCCCGCGATCAGCTGGGCGAGGGGCGCCGACAGGATGGCCTTCACGTATTTCGAGAAGGGCGATTACACCGTCTGGGCCTTCGACAATCCACGCGGACTGAAGAAGACGGCGTTCCGGCCGAGCGGAGCGAATCTGGCGGCGGGGATGCTGCCGGTGGATTCACCCACAGTGCAGAAAACCGGCTTTGATTCGCTGACGCTGAGGCCGAGAGCCGGCGAGCCGACGTCTACGTATCGCGCACCGGCCGGATCGCGCCAATCCTCGCTGCTGCCCTCGCAGGAGAGTGTGGCCGATCTTCCGCCGAGCGTCGCGGTTCTCAATTCGGATCCACTGTACGGGCTGCCGGACACCAGCAGGTTCAAGGAGCACCCGTACCACGTCGCCTTCCACCCCGATTACATCGCCGCTCCGTCGGTCGGATACACACCGAGCTACGGCACATTCGCCGGCGGAACCGCGTTCGTGTTCAGCGACCTGCTCGGGAACCATCAGCTTGCGGTGGCTGGGAATGTCTATGGCCGGTTGAGCGACGCGAGTGCCTTCGTCGGCTATGCCAATCTTAGCCGCCGTCTTCAGTATACGACCGGCATCTCCCAGGATCCGGTCTACGTACCGATCAGCGGAAGCGCTAGGCCTGATCAGACAGGACAGGTCGTTCGGTTTCAGACCGATTACCTCCGATATGTCATCCGGAATCTTTTCGTCACCGGACAATATCCCTTCAGCCGCTTCTCACGCGTCGAGACCGGGGTACAGCTGAATAGCATCTCGCAGGGGTTCGTGCAGGTCTACCAGGACTGCGACCAGGCCGGGTACTGCACGGGCATCCAATTCAAGGACACCCTGTCGCTGCCGACGATTAACTACGTCACGCCATCGACCGCGTTCGTGTCCGACAATACGCTCTTCGGCACGACGGGCCCGGTGATGGGACGCAGGATGCGATTCCAGGTGTCGCAGAACGTCGGCAAGCTGACCTTCAGCGACTTCCTCGTCGACTACCGCCGGTACGACCCGATCATCTTCAACACACTTACCTTCGCGACGCGGTTCCTGAGCTCCGTCTCGGTGGGGCCCGATGAGACTTTCTTTCCGAAGTACATCGGCCGTCCCGATTTCATCCGCGGCTACGACCGCGCCAACTTCAACTTCGTCGACTGTACTTCGATCATCGGCGGCGGTCAGGCGCAGTGCGCCAATGCGCAGCTCGCGGGCAGCAGGGTGGCGGTCGCGAACGCCGAGCTGCGCTTCCCGATCATCCGCCGGTTCGATGTCGGAAGCAGCTTCGGGCTGCCGCCGCTGGATGGGCTCATCTTCTACGACGCCGGTCTGGCGTGGAGCAAGGGTCAGACTGCGCACCTCGGTCGCGCTCCATCGGGCAATGATCCGAACCTCAATCGCTATCCGCTCACCAGCTGGGGCGCAGGCCTCCGCGTGAATTTGTTCAACCTGGCGATTCTGCGCTGGGATTACGCGATTCCACTGGCTACCGGACGCAAGCCGAACTGGACTTTCTCGTTGGGAGCGAGCTACTAACCGTTGCGTCGCCTCCTACTGTTGGCGCTGCTCTGTGCAGCCTGCACGAAAGACAGGGCAGCGCCTGACAGCACGACCCCGCAAGTAGCAGAACCACACGGGCCCGACCCGCTCCTCCTCCGCGTTCCGCGCGGAGGAGGCACCGGGCACGTTTACCTCTATCCGAAGCTCGATTCGGCTGTCTGGACAGTCGATGAAATCCCGCCGCTCGATCACGTGCTCGCCTTCGACCAGGACGCCGGGACGATTGCATACGTGGACGCGAAGGGGTTCCCTGGACGCCTCGACTTGAGAGAGACCGACGTCGCCAAGGCGTCCCGCGCGAAGCTGACTTCGCTCTCCTCCGCGAACGGCAGCGACATCTACGGCATCAATTCCAGGGGCGAGATCGTCCGGCTGAATCCAACCGGCGGCGATTGGCATTTCAAGCCGCCCGTGCCGGCGCGCTCCGTTTTCGCGCAGCCCAACGGCGAGCTCATTGTCACCGCCAACAAAGGCGCGCATACCCTTGTCTGGAGGGTGCGTCCGCCCGACGACATCGTTCAGGACAGTGCGGTGCTGCCTCTTTCGGGACGGGGCGTCAGGACACAGATAGGAGATCGGATCTATTTCGCGGTGGACAGCGGGCTGGTCGGCGTGAAGGCAAAGGACCTCTCGGCGGTGGGCGCGGTTCAGCTCGAGAGCAGAGTACGCGCGCTGGCGCCCACTCCGAGCGGAGACAGACTCTACGTCGCGACCGCGGCCGACAGCGGGATCTCGATCGTCGACCGCTACTCGGGTCGCGTCGAAATGGGTGTGGTGCTTCCTGCCCCGCCAGCGGATCTCCGGATGGACGCGCTTGGCCGCTATCTGCTCGCCCGATTTCCGAAAACGGATTCGGCCTGGGTAATCGCGATCGGAACGAACAGGCTCGTCGGCGCGGTGCCTACGAGATGGGAAACCGATCTTCCGGTAATCACTCCCGACGGAAGGCTCGCGCTGCTCGAGGCGAAAGACGTCACCTTCGTCGATCCCGAAAAGCTCGACGTTCAATCAACCGTCGCGGGAGGAGCGAAGGATTTCTGGTACTTCTTTGCCTGGGATGGATTCCGCCCGCGGCCGCAGGGACTCGATCAGCCGGTGACGTTCCCCGGTGACAGCGTGCCGACTGACTCGCTCGCGGCGAGCTCCACCGCTCCGACCACGCCTGGGTCACCGACCACACCCGGCGGGACGGACATTGCCACGGCCGGCATTCCTCCGGGAGCAAAACCGCCCTCGACCGGATTCACGGTCTCGTTTGCGGCGCTCCTCACCGAGGACAAGGCGCAGCAGCTCGCGAATGCCATCAAGGTCGCCGGAAATTCCGCGCACGTCGTGTCCACGAACACCGCGGGATCGCCGATTTTCCGCGTGGTAATGGGACCGTTCGCGACGAAGGAGGAAGCCGAGAAGATAGGCCGCGCGTCGAGGCGAGAATACTGGATCTACGAGGGCTCCCCTTGAACTCGCCTGTCTCCGGCGGACGTCCAGTAGCTTGGGAAGACGCCGGACGGCAGATCGCATCACTGTTGGGCAGTTATTCCGCGGTAGTCGTCACCTCCTCCGATTCTGTTGCCGCAGCCCACGTAGCACTCGGCATCGCCCGGGCCGAAGCAACCCACAGGCGCGTCGTCGTTGGAGATCTGGTCGGCGACATCCCCTCCCTGCGCTCTCTCGTGAGGGACGAAGATCCCCACGGCATCACCGACAGCTTTCTCTATGGCGTGTCGCTCAACAAAATCGGCTACGCGGTGGAAGGGGCCGAGAACCTGTATATCATGCCGACCGGAACCGATCCCCTGATCGACGAGGAAATCTTCCGCAGCGCGAGGTGGACAAAACTGGCCGCCGGCTTCGGCGAGGCGGGCGCGCTTCTCCTTCTCGTCGCACCCAGCGATTCACGTGGACTGGGCGATCTCATCGACCAGATTGACGGAGCGGTGCTGGTCAAGGACGCGGATCTCCCAGCGGCGCCGTCTGCGCTGCTGCTCGCGCGCGTCGCATCGCCTACGCCCACGCTGAAAATTCCGCTCCACAGGATCACCGCACGCGCGGTCAGTTGGAAGCAGCATCGGTGGTTCTACCCCGTGCTCGGCGTCATCGTGTTCGTCCTGATCGCGTCACTGGGGTTGGCTCTCATGCTGGCTCGGGTTGGACAGGTTGCGCGTCCGCCGGCGCCCGTGGCGGCCAAGCCGGTGCCCGCTCCAACTCCTCCTCCGCCGCGGCCGGCCCCGGAAACGCTCCACGTCGCCCCACCCGCAAATGTCAATGACTCGGCGTCGGCAGCAGCTTTCACTGTGGAAATGCTAGTCGCAAACACGGCCGAAGGTGCTAACTTGTTCGTCAGGAAAAATGGTGCGGCACTTCCCGCCGCCGCCGTGTCGCCTGTTCCAATTGACCCGGAGCGAACTACATGGTACAGGGTGACCGCGGGTGCCTACACCAGGAAATATCAGGCTGACTCATTGCTGTTCGCTCTGCGGAAGTCGGGCGTCCTCACGGATTCCGCCGGGAGCGTCACGACGACGCCGCTGGCGCTCGTCGTCGACAGTGTCCCCAGTCAGGGCGGCATTGTCGATGCACTTCACGCGGCTGTCGAGAAATACACGGTTCGCGGGCTGTCGGTCTACGCTTTGATGCAGGACGACGGAGGCGCGCTGATCTACACGGGCGCCTTCGCGAGGGCAGATCAGTCGGCCGGGCTTGTCAGGACACTGCGCGGTGCGGGGTTGAATCCCGTACTCGTTTACCGAACCGGGAGAGCGCCTTAGTGCGTTTATCGAAGCTCGAGATTCACGGATTCAAGTCGTTCGCTGATCACACCGAGATGGTGTTCGAGCCGGGCGTGACGGCGATCGTCGGCCCAAACGGCTGCGGAAAGTCCAACGTCTCCGATGCCGTGCGGTGGGTGCTCGGCGAGCAGCGTGCGCGCACGCTTCGCGGCGCCAAGATGGAAGAGGTGATTTT